>CAYFNZ010000014.1:0-1210 GCA_964344625.1 uncultured Peptoniphilaceae bacterium
AATAAAGGAGTGTAACATGATAGGCGTAATTACCAATGATAAGTTTTTGAAGGTTTCGGATATTGAAAGAACTTTTCCTGAGATTTTGGGAGATAAGGATGAGTGGAAGATTTATCCTAGGCTTGATGCCGCTCTTGAGGATAAGGATGATATAGAGATAATTCTTAATGCCTCAATTTTAGATGGTGAAAAGATTAAGGAATTTAAGAATTTGAAATGGGTGTTTTCCTATTCAGCAGGGGTAGATGCCTATCCTTTAGATAGTTTAAGGGATATGGGGGTTATCTTAACTAATACAAGTGGTGTTCATGGCAAGTCCATAGCTGAGCAAGTTTTTGGAGCTATGATAATGTTCTCTAGAAATTTGATTACAGCCTTTAGGAACCAAGAAAAGAGAGTCTATGACCAATCAATCCCTATAAGTGAACTGACTGGTAAGAAGCTACTGATTATTGGTATGGGAGCTATTGGAAAAGAAATAGCCAGAAAGGCAAAGGCATTTGACATGGAAGTAATTGGAATTAGAAACAATGTTACAAAGGACCTTCCACAATATTTTGATAAGGCTTTTGCAGCAAGTGACCTTGATAAGCACCTTGCAGGTATGGACTATATTGTTTCAATCCTTCCGTCTACACCTGAAACAAAGCACTTATTCGATAAGAAAAAATTTGATTTAATGGATGAAAAGACAATTTTCATTAATGTTGGGCGTGGTGACTTGATAGTTGAAGAGGACTTTATTGATGCCCTAGAGTCTAGAAAGATAAAAGGGGCGTATCTGGATGTATTTCCAGTTGAGCCAGTACCAGAAGATTCAAGGCTTTGGGACTTAGATAATTTGATTATGACACCTCACAATGCCGGACCAACCCCACTTTATTTCTCAAGGTCTATGGAGATTTTTAAGAAAAACTATGACCTTTACAAAACTGGTGGCAAGATGATTAATGTCATAAATTATGATTTAAAATACTAATGGTTTTGAAGATAAGTAAATAAATAAAAAGATTTTGGACTGTAAGATATTCTTGCAGTCCATTTTGTGTAAAAAATGGGTATATATGAAATCATCAAAAAACTAAAGGGGGAGTGACTTTATGGAAAGGACAATTACTGTTACAGGTAAAGGGAAAGTATCTGTTAAACCGGATATTATCAGGGTTAAGCTTAAGGCGAGTGATGTTTGTGAAAAGTATGAAGACACAGT
>CAYFNZ010000014.1:1310-25341 GCA_964344625.1 uncultured Peptoniphilaceae bacterium
TTTAGATTTTGATGATAGTGTTACCATAATTTGGCAACTAATATAAATAAATAATCAGTGAAATACTGAAAAATATATGGAGGAATGATGAAAGAAAATAAGATAATTTTAGTAGGTGATGGTGCTGTTGGTTCAAGCTTTGCCTATGCATGTACAATATTAGGTATTGGTAGAGAGTTAGGAATTATCGATATAAACGAGGCCAAGGCTGAAGGAGATGCCATGGACCTTTCTGATGCCCTAAGTTTTTCAAATCCTAAGGATATATACAAGGCAACCTACGATGACTGTAAAGATGCAAAGGTAGTTGTAATCACAGCTGGTATGGCCCAAAAGCCAGGCGAAACAAGGCTTGATTTAGTAGATAAAAACTTAAGCATTTTCAAGGATATGGTAGGTAAGATTGTAGCTAGTGGCTTTGATGGCATCTTTTTAGTAGCATCTAACCCAGTTGATATCTTGACCTATGCTACTTGGAAGTATTCAGGTTTCCCAGCCCACAAGGTTATTGGTTCAGGTACCACACTTGACTCATCAAGGTTTAAGAAAGAAATAGCTAAGCTGGTAGGGGTAGACCCTAGGTCAGTAAGTGCCTACATCTTAGGTGAACATGGGGACACAGAATTCCCAGTTTGGTCTCATACAAATATAGGGGGCCTTCCTTTATATGAATGGGTAAAGCACAATGAAACAGATGAAAAAGCCCTTCTTGATGTTTTTGAAAAAGTAAAAAACTCTGCTTATGAAATAATCGATAGAAAGGGAGCAACTTTTTATGGTATAGGTATGGCCTTGGCTATGCTTACAAAAGCAATTTTGAATGACGAAAATTCAATTTATCCAATCTCTGCATACCTTGATGGTGAATATGATTTATATGATATTTTTATAGGATCACCTTCAATTATTAATAAAGATGGGGTTAAATGGGTTATAGAAGTACCACTTACTGATACAGAAAACGAAAGGATGCAAGAATCTGCTAGAATCCTTAAGGAGATAATAGATAAGACTATAAAGAGTGAAGATTAATAGGTCTATTTATAGTTATTGCTATCTACCTTAAGTATTATTTAAGCGTAAAAAAATTAGTCGATTTAAATATAGAAAGGAAAAGGAAAAATCATGAATAGATCATATTTTGATGGTGGGGTATTGGGCATGTTTTTATACAAACTTGCCGCTGCTCTACTAACGGCGATAAGTTTTGGAATTGGCTTGCCATGGGCGCTTGTTCTATATCAAAAGTGGGAAACCTCTCATACTGTAATAGAGGGAAGAAGACTTTATTTTGATGGAACAGGTAGCCAACTATTTGGAAAGTATATTGTATGGTATTTTTTTACATTAATTACATTTGGTATATATGGTTTTTGGTTAAATTTGAACTTGAAAAAATGGATGGTCAAGCATACTCACTTTGAAGAATATGAATCTTGGGATTACGAACATTCTAGCAACAACGAATATTCTAACGAGGATGAATATGGCGGCAAAATGTAGTACTTGTGGGTCAATCCATGACTTATGTACAAAGAATATACCATCATTTCAGGGGCTTCCAGAAGATGTTCAAGAGCAAATTGTATCCCAGGCCTTACATGAAGACTACAAAAAAGGCAGGGTTCTATTTAGGCAAGGGGAAAAATGCGATAGTATTTTCATTATTAGGCAAGGAAAAGTTAAGTTATCCTATATTGATGCAGATGGCAAGGAAATAATAATAGATATTATGGTCGATGGGGAATTAATAGGGGATAATTTATTTCTTCAAAAGAAAGATTACGAATATGATGCAATTTGCATAAGTGATGTAAAAATTTGTCAGATAAGAAGAAGAGATTATGAAAATGTATTAAAAAACAATCCTATTTTGGCCTTAAACCTGATATATTCTATGAGTAGCAAAATAAAAGATCAGGAAGATAAAATTAGGATTTTGTCAGAAAATGACGCTAAAAAAAGACTAGCTATTTATCTTCTTTCAAGGTCAACAAGGACCAAGGGGCGAGATATCAAACTATCTGTAGAAGAAATTGCAGGGTCAATAAATCTCAGAACAGAGACTGTGAGCAGAAAGATTAAAGAACTTATAGATGAAGGCTACATTGAAAGAAGTGGACAAAAAAGTATCTCAATTTCTAAAATTTCAGCCCTGAAAAAATATGTGGGAGAGATTGGATAATAAAAATATTCAAAAAATCAAATATATGAAAAAGCGGACTTTCTAGAGATTAGAGAAAGTCCGCTTTTAGCTTTATTTACTTATAATTTTTTTAATAGTCGGTGGCCCCACTAGTCCCATCAGAATAGGGGTCGTCTAAGTTAATGTAGCCACCAGCTTTTAAGGTAATAATATATTTACTTTCTATTTGGTCAAGCTCTAACTTGTTGACCAAGTCTGCATATTTTTTGAATCTTTCTATACAATGCTCTAGGTAGTCTTGGCTTATTTCATCTATAAGCATGCCATCAGGGTCAAAGATTTCTTGAGCCTTAAGCATTAAAAAATCATTGCCAGGCATTATAAAGGCTTCAAGGCCAGGAGATGTAAAAATCTCTTTTAAGTGCATCTGGGCCATGAGGCTTGCCTGATTTTCTTCTGATACTCCAAGGAGCAAGACCGGCTTATTTACAAAGGGATGAACCTCATAGGACATCCACTCTAAGAGGCTTTTTAACCTGCTAGCCAGGCTGTTATTTACCTGGTCATATGCAAGGATAATGCCATCAGATTCTTCTATCATTTCGGAAATTTCCAATAAGTTGTCAAAATTTTTTATAGATAAATCCCTATTAAAAAGCGGTATATCTTTTAAGTCTATTTGTTTAAGGTAGACCTCATCTATCATCAAAAAATTCGTGTAATCCAAGAGTTTTTTTGCGTAAGATTCATCTTTATTTGATCCAACTATTCCTAAAAAATTCATAATACCACCTTTTATCTACTTAAATATATCTATAAAACTTAAGAAAGCATCCATGAGGCTACTTAAGTCAGCTATTAAATCTTGGTCAATAAGCTGATGGTTATCATCAAAAGCATTTAGAGAGTTGTTTAGGATAAAATACTTTTGATAAACAAGGGGACTTAATTGATTACTTTCAAGGATTTGTTTTAGGGTGGATAAGGCTTTTATTGAGCCAGTCCTACCATGATTTGCCGAGCAAAGAAAAAGAGGCTTATTGGTCATGCATGAAGGCTTACCAACCATCCAATCTAAAAAGTTAATCAGGGCGGCACTTGGAGAGTGGAGGTATTCTACTGTAGTCATGATAAGGCCATCAGCTTCTTGGATGGTTTTTTTTATCTTGTCTACATCTTCATTTGTCATTGAAGTATCCTTATAGGGAAGACCAGCTATTTCTACAATTTCTACCTGGGCCTTATTTTTGATAAGGTCTTTAATATTATTTAAGAGATACCTATTTGTAGATACTTTTGAATTTGTCCCCACAACCGCAACAATCTTTTTCATTTTTCTCCCCCTGACATATACCTGGATAAATCCTTACTGCTTTTAATTATACCATCTTTGTATATGGCAAGGGCTATAAAATTGTTTACTTTAGCAAGATTTTTGATATATTCAAAGTCTTGGCCAAAAAGGCTGGAAGAAAAAATCTCACCGTCCAGGGAAGATTTTGAAATTATAGTTAGGCTCTCCATTGGACTTTCTATAGGAAGGCCAGTCTTAGGATTTAGGATATGGTGGTAAATTTTTCCTTCATATTCAAAATATCTTTCATATATGCCAGATGTTACAAAGGATAGGTCATTAGCCTTTATAGTAAATAGGTTTTCGCCTCTTTTTTCAAAGGGAGCCTGGATACCTATGTGCCAATATAAATCGGGCGTAAGAAAATTAAAGCCCAGGCAATAGATATTTCCTCCTAAGTTTAATAGGGCGGATTGAACCTTATTTTCCTTAAGAAAGTCTACCAATTTATCTGTTATGAAGCCTTTTGCCAGGGCTCCAAGGTCGATTTTCATCTTTCCGCTAGAAAAACTTATTATTTTCTTCTCTTTGTCGAGAGACATTTTAGATGGATTGGATAAGTCCAAGGCTTCTTGGATATCTTCAATATTTGGGATTATTTTTCTTTTGGAATTTATATCCCAAAGGTCTATTAAGGGACCAAGTAGGATATTTAATTTATTGTCCAATACTTGATTGGCCTTTTGCGCCTGGTCAACCATATAGAATAAATCATCTGAAAGCCTTAGGCTAAAGCTTTCATCAGGCTTTTTTGCTCTAATTTCATCAAAGGTCTTGTAAAAATCAACAATTTTTCTATGGTAGTCTTCTACCAAGTCCTTACATTCTAATAAAAGCCCCTTGGCATTTTTATCAAAGATTTTAATCTCGATATTTGTTCCAAGGGACTTAAATGATATTTTTTCATATTCCATAACTATTTCTAACATCTACTTGAATGCACTTTATTCCCATAAGTTCAAGGGACTTTATCAGGTTTTGATCAGCGTCTGAATCAGTAATTAAAATATCTATATCTAATGATACACCAGATACAAAGGCACTAACATGGTTAAGTTTGCTGCTGTCTACGCAGAGGATGACTTCTTTAGAGGCTTCTATCATGGCCTTGTTGATTGCAACTTCATCTATATTAGCAGTTGTAATGCCCTCCTTTATATGAAAGCCGCTTGCTCCTAAGATAGCCTTGGTAGCCTGAACATTGATGATATTTTTAAGGGCAAATTCACCAGTCATGGCCGACTTTGGCTGTCTGGTTTCTCCACCAGTTAGTATTAATTTTATATTTGGTAGGGTATGAAGACTTAGGGCTTTACCGTTATTAGTAATTACGGATACATACTTTGATGGCTCAATATATGTGATGCTTTTGATGCTGGTGCTACTCGAATTGATGAAGACTATGTCGTCATTTTCAATAAGAGAGGCAGCGGTCTTAGCTATAAGGTCCTTCTTTTTCTCCATAATAGATGCTGTTACTACTTTTGAATCAATGGCACTTGCTCCGCCATGCTTTCTTTTCAAGAGACCTTTTTTATCTAGGTAAGTTAAATCTCTTCTTAAGGTAGGAAGAGAAACTCCAGTTTCACTCGCTAGATCTTCAACGCTCATATATTTTTTTTCTTTAACCATTAGGAGGATGTTTTTTCTCCTAAGGGAAATTGCTTTTCTGCTTTGTTTCATTTTATCACCTGTCAATCAAACACTAGATTAATATTTAAAAAACATACATTTACATTAAAATTCTAGGCTAAAACGAAAGTATAGTCAACTATTAATTAATCTTAATAGTTAAATTAACCAATAATTTTAAAACTTAATGATTGAATTGTCATAAAGTTGTATATTTATCGATAATATATGATTGATATGGGGAAACGAGCAGGGAAAATATGATTATTTCTCAAAAAACTAAGAAAAATAGCTTGAAATGAACGAAAATCTATTTTATACTTATTATAAGAAAACGAAATCATACAAGGAAGTTAATTCTGAAAAAGAAAAAAGGGGGAACTAAAATGCCAAATATTAATGAAATTACTAGAGAGAAATGGATTTTACAAGCATTTCCTGAATGGGGAACTTGGTTGAATGAAGAAATAGATCAAGAAAAAGTAGAAAAAGGAAATGTAGCTATGTGGTGGATCGGTTGTACAGGAATCTGGTTTAAGACTGATCAAGATACAAATATCGCTGTAGACCTTTGGTTCGGAAATGGTAAGAGAACTCTAAAGGTTAAAGAAATGGCTCCATACCATCAAATGAGAAATATGACAGGTGGGGTTATGACTCAACCAAATAGGAGGGCTGCTCCTATAGTTTACGATCCATTTGCAGTAACTACTGTAGATGCTGTTTTATCAACACATTATCATAACGACCATATTGACCCATTCTTCGCTGCAGCTGTAATTAATAACTGTAAAGAAGATGTTCCATTTATTGGACCACTTGAATCAGTAAAGAAATGGTTAAGCTATGGAGTGCCTGAAGAAAGATGTAAGGTTGTAAAGCCTGGAGATGTTATAAAAATAAAGGATGTAGAAATAGTTGTTGTTGATTCCTTCGACAGAACTTGTTTAGTAACTACTGAAGTTGGCGAAGATGTAAGGGGAGTTTGCCCTACAAATATGGACGACAAGGCTGTTAACTACATTATAAAGACTAACGCTGGTAACTTCTACCACAGTGGGGACTCTCACTATTCAATCTACTTTGCAAAACATGGTCAAGACCATGATATAGATGTAGCTTTTGGATCATATGGTGAAAACCCAGTTGGTAACCAAGACAAGATGACTTCAATAGATATTTTAAGGATGGCTGAAGCGCTTGACTGTAAGGTTGTTATTCCAATACACCACGATGTATGGACAAACTTCAAGGCTGACCCACTAGAAATTCTTTTGAACTATAACTACAAGAAGGATGTATTAGACTACAAGTTCCATCCATTCTTATGGGAAGTTGGCGGAAAGTACACTTATCCAAAGGATAAAGACAAAACAAGATATCACTATAGAAGAGGCTTCGAAGATTGCTTCACTGAAGAACAAAATATACCTTTTAGATCAATGTTATAACATTGGTCTAAAAGGCAAAAATAAATTTAATAGAGGTGTAATATGGGAACATTAGAACTTATTTGGAAATTTATAGTTGAAAATATCCTAACCCAGCCAGCTTATTTTATAGGTTTTATGGTACTTTTAGGATATATCCTATTGAGAAAGCCTTGGTATGATTGCCTTGCAGGATTTGTAAAAGCTACAGTAGGATACTTCATCCTAAGCGTAGGTTCAGGTGGATTGGTATCTACATTTAGACCAATCTTAGTAGGCTTAAAGGAAAGATTTGATCTTTCAGCCATGGTAATTGACCCTTATTTTGGACAAAATGCTGTTCAATCTGCTATGGAACAACTTGGTAAGTCATTTTCACAAGTTATGATGCTATTATTTATAGCATTTATCGTAAATATCATTTTAGTAAGATTACAAAAATACACAAAAATGCGTGCAGTATTTACTACAGGTCACGTTCAAATGCAACAAGCAGCAACTGCTTTTTGGCTAATCCTATTCTGCTTCCCAACATTAGGAAGTACTCCTATGTTAGTAATTATGTCTATTTTATTAGGTTTATATTGGGCAGTAGGATCTAACTTAACAATTAAAGCAACTCAAGAATTAACAGATGGTGCTGGATTTGCCCTAGCTCACCAACAAATGTTTGGCGTATACATAATGAGTAAATTATCAGAATTTATTGGTAAGAAGACTAAGTCTAACAGAAAACTTGAAGACATGGAATTACCAGGTTGGTTATCAATTTTTAACGACAATATGGTTTCAACTTCAATCCTTATGACTTTATTCTTCGGAACAATCCTTTTAATTTTAGGTAAGGATTACTTGGTAGAAGCTCAATTTATGGAAGAAGGAGCATCTCTCTTCTTCTACATCTTAAAGACAGCCTTCCACTTCTCAGTTTATTTAGCAATACTACAACTAGGTGTAAGAACATTCGTTACAGAACTTACAGTTTCATTCCAAGGTATATCTGACAGGTTACTTCCTGGTGCTGTTCCTGGAATCGACTGTGCAGCAGTTTTCGGTTTTGGTTCACCAAATGCCATCACCTTAGGATTCTTATTTGGTGCCTTAGGACAATTCTTAGCTATAGCAGCTTTAATATTATTAAAGAGCCCAACAATTGTAATTGCGGGATTCGTTCCAGTATTCTTTGACAATGCTACTATTGGGGTTTACGCAAACAACAAGGGTGGTTTGAAAGCAACTATTATAGCTCCTTTCATATCAGGTTTGGTACAAGTATTTGGATCAGCTTTAATAGCATCATGGGTAGGTCTTGCAATTCATGGTGGATACCTAGGCATGTTTGACTGGGCAACAGTATGGCCACTATTCACAGTGATTATGAAATACCTAGGCTATGCAGGTGTTGCTATAATAGCTATTGCATTAGTTATGATTCCTCAGTTACAATATAAGAAGGAAAAAGAAAATTATTTCTTGATTACTAGCGATTACGAAGCTTATAAAAAGAACACAGGAAAGTAGGTAGAAATGAAAGTATTAGTTTGTTGTGCAAATGGTGCAGGTACTAGCTTAATGATGGAAATGAAGGTTAAACAAGCCTTCCAACAATTAGGCATAAAAGCTGAAGTATCACATACATCTTTATCAGAAGGTAAGAACACTTCAAGATTCTACGACTTAGTAGTATGCTCTACAGCATTTGAAAAGAATTTTGAAGAATCAAAGGCTAAAGGTGTTAAGGTTATTGGTGTTAAGAATATTTTATCTCTTGATGAAATCAAAACTAAGATACAAGAAGCTGGTATTAAATAAGTATTGTTAGCCCATGTTTACCATGGGCTAAAATTTTTAGGGGGTAATTATGTACAGTTTAAAAGATATTAGTTTAGAAGATGTAAAACTAAACCTTGAAGCAGACAATTGGGAAGATGCGATTAGAAAACTAGCTATTGTTCCTTTAGAAAGAAAGATAATCAATGAAAATTACATAGAAGCCATGGTTAATTCCGTTAAGGAATTTGGTCCGTATATTGTTCTAGGACCTCATATAGCCTTGGCCCATGCTAGACCAGAAGATGGGGCTTTAGAAACAGCTCTTTACTTTACTACATTAAAAAATCCGATAAACTTTGGCTCAGAAGACTTTGACCCAGTAAAGATTTTAATCCTACTTTCAGCAAAAGACTCAGATAGTCACATTACCTTACTATCTGATTTAAGTATGATTTTAAGTGATGAAGAAGCTGTAGACAAGCTAATGAACGCAAAAAGCGAAGAAGAATTTTTAGAAACATTAAAAGGGGCATTAAATGAAAATTAATAAAAAGATAATGGCTCAAATGCCAAAGGCATATTCAGTTTGTCCTGTAGTTTTTAAGGGCCAACAAAAGATTATCGCAGCCACAGAAAAAGATGGTCCTATCAATCTTTTTGACAAGGACGGAAACCTTGAAGAAACAATCATCGAAAATTTCGGTGGGGTAATGTCAATTGTTCCATTATTAAATGAAGACGAAAGCTTTTTAACGACATATAAATTCTACTCACCAAACGATGGCTATGACGCAAGCATTGTCCATATAAAAAAGAAAGATGGCAAGTGGACTTGGAGAAAGATAGTAGACCTACCATTTGTTCACAGGTTTGACGTCTTAAGAGTAGAAGATAAAAACTACTTAATAGCCTGCACAATAAAGTCAGGTTTTGAATTTAGAAATGACTGGAACCAACCAGGTAAGGTTTACGTTGGCCTTCTTCCAGACGACCTAGACCAAATTGATGAAAGCAATCCTTTGAAACTTGAAATTCTTCACGATAAGTTAAATAAAAACCATGGCTATTACAGGGTCAAAGAAGATAATCCATATTCATTGATTTCTTCTGTTGAAGGAGTCTTTAAGGTATTGCCACCTCAAGGAGATGCTTCATGGACAATGCTTAAGATTTTGGACCAATCTACTTCAGATATTCTATATTACGATTTAGATGGGGATGGAAAAAAGGAATTGGTTACATTTTCAGAATTCCATGGGGACCACTTAGACATTTTCAAGGAAGTTGAAGATGGAAGTTTTGAAAGGGTATTTGCCTATAAGAAGCCATTAAAATTCCTACATGCCCTATTTGCTACTGAATACGAAGGCAAGACCTTGTTAGTGGTAGGCCATAGGGAAGGTGAAAGGGACCTATTTGCCCTTTACTACAACAAAGACACGAATTCTTATGATAGAATAGACATAGATACTAATGTTGGCGTGGCTAATGTTAGCGGCATTTTCAAGGATGACAAGCTTTCTTTAATAGCCTGCCACAGGGAAACTGATCAAGTTTGCATGTATGATTTCGACTAGGAGATAAGATGAATTACACTTTGGGAATTTATGAGAAGGCTCTTCCAGATGACCTTACTTGGGAAGAAAAATTTAAGATTGCCAAGGAATATGGCTATGATTTCTTAGAAATTTCAATAGATGAAAGTGATAAGAGGCTAGCTAGATTGGACTGGACACCTGAAGAAAGGCTTGAATTACTAGAACTTTCTAGGAAAATGGACCTTCCTTTTGGATCTATGTGCCTTTCTGGTCATAGAAAGTATCCTTTGGGAAGTTCAAATCCAGAAACTAGACAAAAAAGTCTCGAAATCGCTGAAAAAGCTATTCAATTGGCGGTGGATTTAGGGATAAGGATTATTCAACTAGCTGGATATGATGTATATTATGAGGATTCAAGTCCGGAAACAAAAAAATATTTCTTAGAAAATCTTATAAAAATAACTTCAATGGCAGCTTCAAAGGGGGTAATTCTCGCCTTTGAAACCATGGAAACAGAGTTTATGGATACGGTTGAAAAGGCTATGGCCTATGTGAACAAGGTTTCCAGTCCATATCTTGGAATTTATCCTGATTGTGGAAACTTAAATAATGCAAGTCTACTATATGATTCTGACTACGCTGAGGATTTTAGAAAAGGTCAAGGACATATCTTTGCCCTTCACCTAAAGGAAACCCAACCAGGTCTTTATAGAAATATGCTATTTGGCCAAGGCAGGGTAGACTTTGATCAAGTTATCTCAGAGGCTAGAAAGCAAGGCATAAATAGGTTTGTAACAGAATTTTGGTACCTAGGAAATGAGAATTATCTTGAAGATGTAAGGCATCAAAACACATTTATAAGAGAAAGATTGAATAAGTATTTTTAGGAGGTCTCAATGTTAGAAGACTTAAAGAAAAAAGTATACGAAGCTAATATGCTTCTTCCAAAGCATGATTTAGTTACCTTAACTTGGGGCAATGTCAGTGAGAGAGATAAGGAAACTGGCTATATAGCTATTAAGCCAAGTGGGGTAGACTATGAAAAGATGACTTATGAAGATATAGTGATAGTTGACTTAGACGGCAATGTAATCGAAGGAAACTTAAACCCTTCATCTGACACCAAGACACACTTGGAAATTTACAAGGCATTCAAGGATGTTCATGGTATCGTTCATACCCACTCAACCTATGCTACTTCATGGGCGCAAAGTGGTAGGGACATAAAGAGCTATGGTACAACCCATGCTGACTACATGTATGGTCCTATTCCAAATTTGAGAAATCTTACAAAAGAAGAAATAGATGAAGACTATGAGAAAAATACTGGAAAGTTAATCGTAGATTATTTCCAAGACAAGGATCCGATTTCAATGCCTGCTGTCTTATGCAAGAACCACGGCCCATTTTGCTGGGGTAAGGACGCCTTTGATGCTGTCCACAATGCCATAGTCCTTGAAGAAGTTGCCAAGATGGCACTTTTTACAGAAATGATTAACAAGGATGTAGAAGAAACTCCACAAGAGGTTCAAGATAAGCATTACTATAGGAAACATGGGGCAAATGCTTATTACGGTCAAAAGAAAAACTAAATAAATTATATTAAGCTTATGCTAAAGTAAATTAAGATACTCTTTCCTCAACAAACTAGCATAAGCTTTTTATTTAAACATTTATAAAAAATCTCATAAAGAGTAGAATAAGGTTATTAAGGAAATATTAACAAAAGAGGTGGAGTATTTATGAGTAGAAATAAAATTCAAATTTTATATAGTTTCTTGCAGGGCTTTTATTGGGTGCTTTTTGGAATTACAATTTCCTTTGCAAACTCTTATTTAAGTGGCCTGGGGGTAGGAACCGACCTGATAGGTATAACCACAGCCTTGTTTTCAGGCCTTGCTGCCCTAGCTCAAGTTTACCTTGGAAGGGCAGGCAGGAATAACCCTAGGTATAATTGGAAGTCCATACTTTTATTCTTGCTATTATTAAGAATGTTAATGAATATTATCTTGTTTTTTGTAAGCTCAAAAATACTAGCAGCCCTAGTGTTTGGTATAGCTATTTTCGCTATGCAAACCATGTTGCCATTTATAAGTACAGCTAATTTTTATTATATTTCCAAAGGAGTAGACCTAGATTATGGCCTAGCTAGAGGAACTGGTTCCTTATTTTTTGCGATAATGACTATTATTGTAGGTAACCTTGTAGCCAGCCATGGAATTATTTCCATTTTGAGCTCTGGCATGATAGCTTGCTTTTTATTTTTAATTCCAGTTTTACTATTGCCTTATAATCATACGAAAGACCACACAGCAAGTGCTGAAGAAAATGATGAAAAAAGACATAATTTTCTTAAGAAATACCCGCAATTTTCTATAAGCTTGATAGCTTTTGTTCTTATTATGGCAATTCATAATAATACGAATACCTTCTTGCTTCAAATAATTGAACATGTGGGGGCTACGAATAAGGAACTGGGCAGGGCCTTGTTTATAGCGGCGGTTTTTGAACTACCAGTCATGCTATATTTTTCAAGATTGTTGAAAAAGTTTAAGACTAAATCCATGTTGATGGTATCAGCCCTTGCATTTGCCCTAAAAACCATCATCTATCTAGCATCTAAAGGCATAGTGGGAATATATATCAGCCAAAGCTTGCAGCTACTTTCCTTTGCCTTGTTTATTTCAACTAGCGTATATTATACGCAAGAAAGGATGGAAATTCACGATTCACAACAAGGCCAATCCATGACAGCCAGCGCTGTAACCTTGGGGTCAGTCTTTGGTAGTTTAATTGGTGGCTTCTTAATCCAAGAATACTCACTCCAAGTTAATCTCTGGGTCATGGTAGGATTCGCCTTAATAGCATTCTTAATCCTATTTATGGTGGGAGATGAAAAAAATGAATCTTATTAAATATTTTTAATAATTTTGACAGGATAAAAAATCCGACATGAGTTATTATATAAGTGGAGGATGGAATGAAGAAAATAGTAATATATATGAAGGATGAAAATTATTCAAAAAATCTATATAAAGGTCTTCAAGATCACTTTCGAAATGCCTATGAAGTTGTTTTATATGGCGATGACCTAGGTGTTAAGAAAGATGATGATATCTTATATCTTACGGATTTTTATCCTGACCAAGACTTTAATTTTTTATTATTTAGTGGCGAAAAGGGTCAAGATTATATTTTTAAGTATCAAAAAATAACAGAAATAGCAAAAATTATTGATGAAAAAATTAGGGGCAGGGGGAGGTTTGCTAGGACTAAACTCATAGGTCTAGTAAATTATTCCCTACCAATTTTTCAAATAAAGACTGAGCCAATACTAAAAAAGTATTCCAAGATGGGGCGGACACTTCTAATAAGTTTTAATCCATACACTTCTTACGGGACAGGTGTCGACCAGGTTGGTCTTGAGGATTTAATCCTTTCTGTTAAGCTTAAAAATGATCTTGGCATTGAAGAAATGGTTAATACGGGACAAGATTTTGATTTTATCAATTCTTGTTTGGATCCATTTGAACTATGGAAGCTCTCTGAAGATGAATGGGATTTATTGTTAAATAAAATCAAAAAATCTACCTATAACTTTGTCCTATACGAACTCAACTTTTCCTTTCAAATTCCTGTTCTAAAAATTCTAAGTAATTCTAATCAAATCTTCTTTTTTAACTTAAAAAAATTACCTGAAGAAAGTTTTAAGAAAAGCCTTAAAGACCTAAAAGACAAGGGCTATTTAAAAGACAACCATATTTCTCTACAAATGCATTTTGATGCAGGCGATTTTCTTGTTTTAGAGGATGGACAAGATGAAAAAATACTCGAATTTATCAATAGATAAGGAAAAATTAATATTTGACCTCAAGTCCCTAGTCCTAAAGGAGCCCTCCATTATGACAATGACAGATGAGAAGTTAAAGCTTTTCATTAATAAGACTTGCATGGAGTATTTTAAAAGCGGTGGATTAAATTCTTCTTTCGACCAGGTAATATCTATTTCTGAACAAGTATATTATAGGATAAGAGGCTATGGGTTTTTGGAAAATTTTCTATCAAATCCCAAGATAACTGAGATAATGATCAACGACCTAGATAGCATTTTCATTGAAGAAGATGGAAAAATAAAGCAACTAACCTATAAAATTGAAAGTCTTGATGAATATTACAGGATAATAAACAAAATTGTTAGTAAATCCGGCAGGGAGGTAAACCTTTCTAATCCCATAGTAGATGCCAGACTTGAAGATGGCTCTAGGGTTAATGTAGTTTTGCCTCCTATAGCAAAGAACCAGCCTGCCCTAACAATTAGGAAGTTTCCTGAAAAGATAATTGACATGGACTACTTGATCAAGTCAAAGACCTTGACAAGACAAGCTGCTGACTTCTTAAAAACCTTAGTTAAATCAAGATACAACATCATGATTAGCGGGGGTACAGCCTCAGGAAAGACCACATTTCTTAATGCACTGTCAGAATATATAGACGGGGATGAAAGACTTGTGACCATAGAAGACTCAAGAGAACTAAGGCTTATAGGAAAGCCCAACCTAGTTTCTCTAGAAACCAGAAACCCAAACAACTCAAACAGGGGCCAGGTCGAATTGAAAGACCTAATCAAAACCTCCCTAAGGATGAGGCCCGACAGAATAATAGTTGGAGAGGTCAGGGCTGATGAGGCAATAGACATGTTGACAGCTTATAATACTGGCCACGATGGGGCATTTACAACGGCTCATGCTAACTCATGCGAGGATATGATATCTAGGTTGGAAACTATGGTCTTGAGGTCTGGTGAGAATATTCCTCTTGAAGCTGTAAAAAGGATGATTGCATCTGCGATTAATATTGTAATTCAATTGTCTAGAATTGATGGGAATAAAAGGCGCTTGGTAGAAATAAGCGAGCTTTATTTTAAGGATGATTCCATCATGATAAATCCTTTATACTTATATAATCAGAAGGAGGATTTAATTTATAGGACTGACAATGAGATGATTAATGTCCATAAATTAATAAATTTAGATGAAAAATAAAAGTCTGGTATATTCATATTTTATTTCTTTTATAATATTTTTTTTATATTCTTACTCATTTTTCAGAAGTCCGATCATATCTACTATTATTTCTTCAATCCTTTCCTTAAAATTCAAGGACTTATTTTTAGATTTCTTTGAGAAAAAGGACTTGATTCAGAAAAGAGAGATGTTTAAAAACTTTTTGGATGTCTTAAACTCCTCTATTTCTTCTGGAAAAAACTTCTATCAATCAATTTTAGACTGTGAGCAAGAAATCAAATCTTATTATGGTAAAAATGAGCTTATTACAAGGGAAATATCGAAAATGATTTCAAATATTGATAACGGCTATAGCGTAGAAGAGGCCTTGGAATTATTCAAAAAAGAACTTGATTTTGAAGAGGCAGATACCTTTGTTGATAGCCTAAAACTTGCCATGTCCACAGGGGTAGATATCAAGGAAATCATCTTAAATAGTAAGTTGCACTTAAATGACCAGATAGAAGTTGAAAATGAAATTTCTATTAGTTTGAACAAGAGTAAGAGAGAATTTATCATAATGATAATTTTACCTATACTAATATTATTTTTATTGTATAGGACGAATTTCAAAAATCTAACCCTTGTCGACTACATAGTAAGGGCCATAGTTTTTGTGGTGATTACTTTTTCGATTCATATCGGCCAGAAAATTGTAAACTTGGAGATATAAATCATGGACGAGTTTATTCTAATTATTTTTTCTTTAATAGTTTTATTCTATGTTTCTTTAGACATTATCTATAGGAAGGAAATTTCTATTTTAACCAACAAGCTTGACCTGGAAAAATATGACAGCAAGCATTTGCTCTTGGGGCTCTTCTTTTTCTATAGCAGGTTTATTAAGTCTTCTTCATACCTTATAAGTCAGGAGACTCAGAAATCCATTAGGTATTTTTATCCAATTAAATATTATAAATTTTATGAGAGCCTTTATATTTGCTTTAAATTCGCCCTTAGTTTATTGGTCTTAGAAATGTTTTTATTCATGTCATTTTCTTATAGGATAATGATTCTATCCATTTTCGGTCTAGTATTTTCTATCGTAGTATTCTTTCTTTCAGACTATTACTTGTCCAACAAATTCAATCAAGTAAAAAATGAAATGAAACTAGAATTACCAAAACTTTTGACAAAACTTTCTCTTTTAATAGATTCTGGAATAACGTATAGAAAATCCTTAGACCTTATCATAGAAAATGGACAGGGAAAGCTTTATGAAGAGCTCCGTATTGTAAAGGGTCTAATAGACAATGGCGAAAATGAAAAAGTAGCATATGAAAACTTGTCTAGAATTAGTGAAGATATGTTGATTAAGAAGTTTATCAGTCTAATTCTTCAAAATATTTATAAGGGGGATGAGGACTTTAGTGGGAATTTAAGAGCCTTGAAGAAGGAAAGTTTCCTACAGAAGAAAAACTTTATTATTAATCAGAGTCAAAAGGCCGAGCAAAAGCTCCTATTTCCAAATTTACTCATATTTGTGGGAATTATTGTAATGGTAATGATTCCGATTTTGTTAAATGCATTTTAAGAGAGGTGGGGTGAACAATGAATAATATAAGAAAAGCTTATAGGGATTTTATAAAAAAAGAAGATGGAGAAATCAACATGATAGCAATCGTCTTGATTTTAATAGTGGTAATCATGCTTGCTGTAATTTTTAAGGATAGTATGGAAGAACTCTTAAAAACTATCTTTGAGAGAATAAAAGATGATGTCGCAAATTTTTAGAAGATTTTTAAAAGATGAAAATGGAGCAGTTGAATTTATTGAATCAGCAGTAGTTTTAAGCATCATTCTAGCTTCAATTTCTATCTTAATTGCCATAAGCCTGCTTTCGATAGTGAAAGTCAGAGATGGGGAAGTCGCATATTATAAGACACTGGATCAGGCCTATAAGGAAAAAACTAGCGAAAGTTTTTCTTCCCTATCAAAGTCTAGGGCGAGTAGTCAGGTAAATTATAAATTTAATAAGAAAAATGGCTTAATATCAACCTATGTAACCTTTGAAGAAAATGATAAGTTACAGGTAAAAATTACCAGGATTAATCCTGAGTCTCTAATTAGAAAACTTGATTTTGCTGAAGACCTGCTTCAGGATTTTGATGGGAAAACAGGTAATATTACAAAGGTAAAGTCGAAAATAAAAGAATATGAAACCGCTATAAGTAAGCTGGGGATCAGTTATGATTAAGGACAGGGAAAAGGGCCTAATTTCAATTTTTCTAGCCTTAATCCTTGTGCCAACTTATCTTTTAACGGTGACAGGGATTGATATATCCAGGATATATGCTGGAAAAAACTACTTAAGACTGGCCAATGAATCCGCCCTGAGTAGCATTTTGCTCAATTATGACAAGAACCTACATGACAAGTATAAGCTTTTAGCAGTTACTGATATGCAAGAGGCAAATAATATATCTAGACGGGTAATGGAAGCGGAATTGTTAGTCAACCAAGATGGAGAAAATGACAACTTTCATACCTTTTCTAAGCCCAAGATAGATTTAAAAGCTATGAAGGGCTATAGTTTGATAAATCCAGAAGAACTAGAAAGACAAATTATAGACAATATGAAATACAAGGGCCCAATTGACTTATTAAATGGCTTTATTGAAACCCTAGACAGTCTGGACAATGCCAAGGTATATAATTCTGTTCTAGAAAAAAAGCTTGTCTACAACAAGGATTTAGAGAGAGTAAATGAAAATATAAAGCCCCTAGCAAAGCTTATTTCTCAATATCAAGACAAGATAGAAGAAGTAAATAAGGACTATAAGTCTTTTATAAAAGACTACTTGCAATTAAAAAAGCAGCTTGAAGATAAAAGTAAGGACCATGATAAAATCTCTAAAGACTTTATAGCCAAGTATTCAAAGCTCTTACCTATCTTTAATGAAGCTTTAAGCATTTCAGAAAAAATTGAAAATAAACTCCAAGCAATGGAAAATGAATTAAGCGGCCTACAAAATAGCTTAAAAGAGTGGAAGAATTCAATCAATAAGGTCTCTTCAAGTGACCTAAAAAAACAATTAAATTCTGAATATACCTTTACAAATAAAACATTTTCCAAGGAAAATATATCAAAAATGACAAAGAATTTACAAAAGGACAAGAAGACTTTAGAAGACTTAAAAAAGCTACTCTTTGCTGAGGGTGGACAAATAAGTAACCTTAAAGAATCACCTAGTAAATTTCTAGGAAAAGTCCTAAGTTCAGCTGACTTGTCTTCATATAAACTGGTAAACATTAAGGAAGCTAAGTTATCAAAAGCCTTATTGGGACCTGAAAATAAGGTTAAGGTAGATAAGAATAAAAAAGAAGAGGCTAAGGCCTTAAGAAAAACCTTGACGGACTTTAATAAGGAAATGGACTTAGAAGCTCCTAAAAAAGATAGCATATATAATTATATATCTGAAGAGGAATATAAGTCGATTATAGATTTTCTTGCTGAAAGTAAAACCTCTGACTTAGCTAGTATCACGACTGAAAATGTAAATGAAAATCTTAAAAAATACAACTTTTCCTTTGATTTCTCTTCCAAAGAGGTCTTTAATAACTTCTTAATAGCCCAATATATTGCTGATAAATTCTCCGATAAAACTATAGATATTGGCGATAAAATCACCAGCCAAAAAGAGTATATAGCTTTTGGCTCTGAAAACCTTGATGCAAATATAAAAAAAGCTAGAAATCTCGTCTTCGTAATAAGGCTTGCCATTAATTCCATGTATGGGTTCACAAGTCCTGACGTACGAAAAGATGCCTTAATGCTAGCTACAGCTATAGTTGGTTGGACGGGGATAGGTGTTCCCCTGATGGAGGCCTTAATAGTATCAAGTATGGCTCTAGGAGAAAGTATTTTAGATACGGGAAGACTTTCGGATGGTGAAAACCTTGGTATTTTTAAGAATAAGGCAACATGGACATTTTCTGTAAGAGGCTTAAAGAGACTGGCTCAGGAAAAGTCGATTGAATTTGCTAAAGCAGGAATTGAAAATATCATGGATAGTCTAGAACAGGTGGTTATCGAGGCAGAAAATAAGTCATTTGAAAGTCTCGATAAGTTTATATCGCAAACCAGTAGTAGCATAATTCAAAGCCTTACAGGTTCTGTGATTATTCCTATACAAAATGTCCTGGTTGACCTATTAAATGGTGCAAATAAGGACTATACAAAGGAAATAAATGACTTATTTTCAGACCTTAGGTCTTCCTTGCTAAATACAGGCGATGAGAGAATAGACAGGCTGATTGGGGAAATAATTTCCTACCTAGAGGAAAATTACAAGGGCAGGATAATTGAAATCCTAAAAAAAGATGACCCTATCAATAACGATTTAATCATAGACTTAATAGAAGAAATGAATAAAAAAATTGAAGAAAAGGTGAAAGACTTTAATAAAAAAATAGAAGATGAATTAAGAAATAGAATTGCTAGTATTGTTGATGAAAAAACAGACCAGTATAGGTCAAAGATTAGGGAAGCTATAGATTCCTACCTGGAAAAATACACTCCTAAAAGTGACAACAAACTGGGTCAATTTGCCAAATCAGGACTTAGTATTTCTTATTCAGATTATCTTAAACTCTTTACTTTTATGGAACTAAATGGCCCTAATAAGCATCAAATCTTAAAAAGAATGGCCTTAATAATCGATATAGAAATGAAGGAAAAGACACAAGGATTCAGCATAAAGACAGCTAACACTGGCTTTAGAATAAATTCGAGTGTAGATATTCCAATAGTAATTGAAATTTTTGCAAGTAAGGACAAGAAAAGGGGGATAGAGGATGAACTTGAAATTTCATTTGAAAAATAAGCTGATATTTTTATTGGCGGTTTTACTTTTAATAACTTCCGCATGTGGCAGGGACGAAAAAACTAATTTAGAAGAAGACCATCGAGGTGAAAAGGATGGGCTTTTTATAGATCAATCAAACAATGAAGTTGGTAAACTAAGGTTTGAAGATAAATTTTTTAACCTAGATAAGAGTGATTTTTCTTTATCGGGAGATTTTGCAAATTATGGAGAAACTCGAGATTTTTCAGTTCTTTTTGGTACCCAAAACTATACCTCAGAAAATCCAATACTAAGCTATAAGTTTTCTTCGGATGATGAGGGGCAATTTTTTCTAGAAATCTTTAGAAATTTAGCCTTTTGGGATCCGGGTAGGTTTCTAAATGAACCTGAATATAGGTTATTAGAAAAGATAGATCAAAATCATAGTACCTATATGGTCAAGGGCAAGGAAGAAGAGTATATGAGCCTGTATAGGTGGGGACAAAAAAATAGAAACTATATCCTTGTAATTGGCAAAGACCAAAAGAAGGTTGAAAAGAAATTTAATGAAATCTTTGACTAAGTATAGAGAAGATGAGGGAATTATTACAATTGAAGCAAGTCTTGTTTTTGTGGTTTTTTTTATGGGATTTCTTATATTAAATTCCTTATTCTTATCAACTTATACTGAATCAAATACAAAAAAAGCAATTCATTCTATGGCTATAGAATTAAGCCATTACTCTTTGATTTTAGAAAAAGCTGGCCTTTCTTCTTATTTTGAAATGGGAGAAAAGTCAGATTTATTACAGGAGCTTATTAAAATAGGTAAAAAGAACATAAAAGATTTAGGGGATGAAACTTTTGAAGCAAAGTCATTTTACAAGGACATCTTATCTTTATTTTCAGACAAGGCTTCCTATCAAGCAAAATCCTACCTATATAATAAGGCCTTTAGGCAGATGATAAAAAAACACTTAAAGTCTGACGCTTATCTGATAAACAAGGGGATTGTCAATGATTATGAGGGATTAGATTTTTCAAATTCCAGGATTTTGGATGATGGAGATTTCGAGATTAATCTGACATATACTATTGATTCTACTCGATTTTTGCCCTTTAAGCTTAGTAGAAAAATCAAACAAAAGGCTTTAATCTCTACAAATATAGAAGGGACTAGTCTTAAATTTTCAAGTCAGGATGAGGATAAGGAAGATAGTATTTGGACCAAGGATAATTTCACAAGGGGCAGGTATTTTGCGACCTATATTAGGAAAAATACAAGTGGCCGGGTATTAAAGCTTGGTCAGGGTTTAGACCTATATTCTCCAGAGGAGAACTTGGTAAGTCAATTTCATTCTATTAATATTTTTTCTAAGTCATATAGTGACTTTAAGGATGGTAAATACTCAATAAAGACTGATGATTTTTTACTAGAAGTAGAAAAAAAGGTGGGGGAATTAGAAGCAAATATTGCAAAAGCCAAGGGAAAAGTAGCCTTACATGATGGACAAATCTTAAAAATAGGGGAAGATGTTAAAAAAGAATTAATCCTAGTTTTGCCAGAGGAGGCAAAAGACTATGAAGAACTTAGAAAGCTAAATGGGAAAAACCTAAAAGGAGTTAAGTTAAATATTATGTTTTTGGAAAAATCTCTATGATATTATTTACATTTTTTTACTTGGACAAAAGGTATAAAAAAGACCCCCTATTAAATAAGAGTAAGTATCTTGCTTTTCTATCCCTGGTATTTATATATAGGATAGACTTATTATTAATAAGTCCTATATTTTTTGCTATAGGCTTTATAGACCTAATTGAATATAAAATTCCAAACGACTTAAATGTTTCTTTGCTCCTAGTAGGTCTTTTTATAAGGTTTATAAGTAAACAAGATATATTTTTATACCAAAAATTCGAACTAATATTTATGGGCCTATTTTTACTTGTCCTATTTCTTATTTCTTACAAAAAAGACCTAGTAGGCTTCGGAGACGTAAAAAACTTTATGGCCCTATCAATGATAAAAAATCCCCATAATTTTATTAATCTGTTATTCTATTTATCTATTTTACTCTTTCTTACTTCAATCGTAATCTTACTAAAAACACGAGATAAAAAAAGTAAACTTCCGCTTGGTCCTATAATATTTATTTCTTATATATTAAATGAAATCTTTTGAGGTGTTTATGAAAAAACTTATTAATCTTTTATTGGTTCTTTTACTTGCTCTAGCGTGGGGAGAATATTTTAAAAAAGAAGATAGCAATAAAAAACAATTTAATTCATATCTAGCAAGGGCGGATAAATATTATGCCATGAAAGCCGATATAGATTCATACAAGGAATATGAAAGCAGTGAAAAATATGCATCCGATGACCAAAAAGAATATGTCTTGGGACGAAAAATGCATATTTTGCTTAGGCAAGATGAGTATTTAAAAGCTAGAAGACAAATTGACAATGCTTATATAGCTGGCATAAATATTGGTGAAGCAGGGAGTATTTTCCTTGAAGCCTGCCTTAAAAATGAAAAATATAAGGAAATGAACGATTTTATTTACAACTACAGGGACAAAATAGATCTTTCAAATTTTGAAGACAAAATCTTTACTAAATTTAGAGAACTTGGTGCCTATGATGAGGTTAAGCAAGTTGGTCAAGACATGTTTTTATTATCTGACCAAGCGAGAAAATATATAGTTGATGCTGACGGAAGAAGGCTATTTACCTCATATTATAGTGACGTGATTGGCTTTGATGAGAAAAACAAGCTAGTGACCGTAGTGGATGGCAAGGAAAAACTACTTGTCGATTTTAAGAAGAATGTCAGGGCTAAGCTCTTAGATGGAAATATAGATTATTTTATGGACGGATCATACATTTTAAAAGATAAGAAATACCATTTGAACAACCAGCTTAATGAGAAAATCTTAGAAGCGGATTATATTGGAAGGCCTGATGATGGAAAAAGAGTGGTAATCTCTAAAAATAAGTTGGAAATCTTAGATGGGGATAATAAAAAAATTGACCAGATTGACCTTAAAAAGCTAGAACCATCCCCTTATAACTATGAGCTTAAAGGCGGTATACTCAGGATTAAAGATGGAAAGGCTAGACTATACAAGCTTGGTGAAAAAATTTACTCAAAGGCCTATGATGATATAAAAATGGGTGACCAGGGCTATATTGCTGTAAAAAAAGATGGGAAATGGGCTTATATAGATGACAATTTTAATGAGTTAACAGCCTTCATATATGATAATGCCGAAGCGTATTCAAATGGCTTAGGCTTTGTTGAAATAGATGGAAGGAGATATTTTATTGATAATGCATTTAAAATCGTAGATACATGTGATTTTGAGGCCTACATTCCTTTTAATAAGAGAGGAGTAGGTTTTATAAAGAAGAAAGAAAAGTGGAAGATGATAAAGCTTATAAGAAAGGATACCTAAAAATATGGAAATAAAACTAGCCAACAAGGAATATGATAATCTAATTTTGAAAATGAAAGAAAATAATAATATAGAAAGTTTATTAGCTATTAAAATACAAGAAGATAGGTTTATCGTAGATACCAAGAATCTTGAGAGCCTAAAAGAAAAATATAGGGATGAAATATCCTACAATGATATAAGTGCCATATTTGCAAAGTTAAATGAAATATTTGAGGACCTAAAAAATTATATGATATACGAAGAGGATATATACCTAGGCTTAGACTATATATTTATAGATGAAAAATCCAACTTATTTTTGATAGCAAATATAGATAAAAAAGAGATATTTACTTTAAAATCCTTACTTAATGAGATAATCTGCGCCTGTAGGATAAAGATAGATGATAATATAGGCAAGATAATAGGGGCGAATAACTTCCTATATGCAGGGGAGGGCGACCTAAATGAATTGTGCGAAAAATATTTTAAAAAACATTCGAAAAATACAAATAATAATGTTATAATAAAAAAAGATACTGAAATTAAGTCTGACTATAAGACGGATGTGAAGAAAAATTCAGTCCTTGAAAGCTTTACTTCACTATTTAAGAAGAAACCCTATAAGGTTAAGTCCTTAAATATTGATTTTAAGCTCCCAGAAAAAAATCAAAAAAATATTTGACATAGCAAAAAAAATATAGTAATATATAAAAGTACTCTTGAGAGAGGACGTAAAAAGTAAATAAAAAAACTAAAAAAAATGTTGACAAAAGATTCTAAAAGTGCTAATATAAATAAGTCACTTGATAAGACGGCCCTATGGTCAAGCGGTTAAGACACCACCCTTTCACGGTGGTATCCCGGGTTC
>CAYFNZ010000015.1:0-23153 GCA_964344625.1 uncultured Peptoniphilaceae bacterium
GTGAAATTTAATAAGTAAACAAATAATAAGGCTCTTTGTTAAATAGTGTTGGTGAAGAGTATTTGTAAAATATTCAAGGGATTAGATGAGAATTCTAATCCCTTTTTACATATCAAATTGTTCCCTTAACTTAAAAGTAATAAGTATCCTATTCCTAAAATGAAAGAATGATTTATAACCAAATGCAATTCTTTTTATAGCTTGATAAAGTTATCAATGCCTTCTGTAAATCCATTGGAATAATTGTATTTTAGGGCGTTTTCTACATATTCAAAATTTTTTTACATGGTTTCAATAGCAAATCTAATTACTGTAACAGTTATTTATTAAAAAATGACCACACCTGAGTAACCTAATACTCTAGTGTGGTCATTCTGTTTTTAAGAGTTCCGCTTGAAGGTCATCAGTTAAACTTGATTTGCACAAATCCCTAACTGAACGCTCCTTTCAGCACACTTTTTGTCTTTTAAAACTATATGGCAATCTTAGTCCACTTGTTGCCCCTAAATCTTAGGCCAAACATGATAAATCTTGATGCTTGGTCTGCCAGAACCCCTATCCAGATACCTGCAAGTCCTAGGTTAAAGACATTTACAGCGATAAGGGTAACAGCTGTTCTAACCAGGGTTACAGAAACAAAGCCGGTTATCATGGTGTATTTTACATCTCCACCTGACCTTAGACAGCCAGCAAATATCAATTGGGATATTTGTAGTAGGACTATGACCATGATAAACCTAGTAATCATAAGGCCCATGTCGATTACATGAAGGTCGGTAAAGTATAGGGCCATGATATTTTTGCCAAAGGCCAAAAGAAGGATTGATAGGATTATAGAAATTACAAAGCCTATCCTCTGGCAAATATAACCATACTTAATAGCTAAATCAGGCTTGTTTTCGCCTAAAGACCTACCTGCCAAGGCTACTGCTGCAACCTGCATCCCATCTCCAAAGGAAAAGCCTAAGGACAGGATGTTCATGCCGGCATTGTGGGCTGCAAAGGCATCAGTGCCAAGCTTAGCTGCGGTAAGGGCTGTGGCCAAGAAACCAATCCTTACGGCAATATTTTCTACAAACATGGTTGATGCTAGGTCAAATAAGGACTTAATAGTAGCTAAATTAATCCTAATTTTTTTCTTCCTAATATACTTAAATTCTATCAGGATATGCCTGTGGAAAAGTGACCTAATTGACATAACCATGGCTACAAAAGACCCGAAGACAGTCGCTATAGCTGCCCCTTTTATACCTAGGGCAGGAAAACCAAAGTTACCGCCGATTAATAGGTAGTTAAAAACTATATTAACTATGGAAGAAACCAAGTTAGTAATAAAGGCTATCTTGGTATTTCCAGACCCACGTTGGGCTGAATTTATGCACATGGCAACTATATTAAAAATCATTCCGCCCATGATTATTTGAAAATATTCCACAGCAGGCTCATGAGTGTCAGGATTACTTCCTGCAAGTTCCATGATTGGACTGGCAAAAGAAACCATCAAGATGGAAATTATTAAACAAAGCACCAAGGAAATGGTCATGGCGGTCATAAAGACCTCATTGGCCCCCAGCCTGTCTTCTTGGCCCCTTCTTCTAGCAACCAGGGCTGAGAGGGCTACATTGAGGGCGAAAAATATAGTAAAGCCTATGAATTTTGGTTGGGTGGTTAAACCTACAGAGGCAATAGCGAAATTGCCCAGGCTTCCAACCATCATTGTGTCAATCATGCCGGCTAGGGCGATGAAGAAGCTTTCAAGTACAGATGGCCAGGCCATCTTAATGGCAATCTTGTAAAATTTTTTATCTTTCATATTATCCTTTTCTTTTCTAAAGCAAAACCTTGAAAAAACAAGATTTTCAAAAACGACTCCAAATTATCACATATTTCATTAAAAATGTTTAACATATATGATATCATATATATTATTATATCCAAAAGGAGAATAAAATGAATGAAATAGATAATAGCTACAGTGCAGTTCTAACTGTAGTCGGACAAGACAAGCCGGGAATTATTGCAGAGGTTACAAGAATTTTAGCTGATTACAATGTAAATGTAATAAATATCAGCCAAAATATTCTAAAAGACATTTTCCAAATGATTATGCTTGTAGACACTACCAAGGCTAGCATTTCCTTTAAGGAATTGTCAGACAAATTGGATGACAAGGCTGAAGAAATCAACTGTCAAATAAGATTACAACAAAGGGAAGTTTTTACTTCTATGCATAGGATTTAGGTGAAGATATGCGTGATATGTTAGAAATTTTAGAAACCCAAAAGATGTTCGAACAAGAGCACCTTGATGTTAGGACTATAACTATGGGAATCAACCTTATGGATTGCATTTCAGATGATCCAAAAAAGGCCTGTGAAAATATTTATAACAAGATTACGACAAGGGCAAAAAACCTAGTAAAGGTTGCTGATGATATTTCCAGAGAATTCGGTATTCCAATAATCAACAAGAGGATATCAGTAACTCCGATTTCGATAATAGCAGGAGCCAGCAGTCTAGATGATTACATAATGTATGCAAAGACCCTAGATAAGGCTGTTGAAGCTGTAGGCGTAGACTTTATAGGGGGCTTTTCTGCCCTAGTTGAAAAGGGCTACACACAAGCTGACAAGACCCTAATTAAGTCAATTCCAAGGGCCATGGCTGAAACAAAAAGGGTATGTTCGTCAATAAATGTCGGAACAACCAGGGGCGGTATCAATATGGATGCCATCAGAGACCTAGGTCCAATCCTACTAGAAACAGCAGAGTTAACCAAGGACCAAGATGCCTACGGTTGTGCTAAAATCGTAATATTTGCCAATGCTACAGGAGATAATCCATTTATGGCAGGAGCATTTCACGGGGTGGAAGAAGGAGACTGTGTCATTAATGTTGGCGTTTCAGGCCCAGGTGTAGTGTTATCTACCATTAAGGCTGCGAATGAAGAAGAAATCCTTGACCTAGGAGACCTTGCCGACCTAATAAAAAGGTCTGCCTTTAAGATTACAAGAGTAGGTCAACTAGTAGCCCAAGAAGCAGCAAAAAGGCTAGATGCAAGCTTCGGTATAATCGACCTATCCTTGGCTCCAACACCGGTAGTAGGGGATTCCATAGCAAGAATTCTAGAATCCATGGGCCTTGAAACCACAGGAGCTTGGGGTACTACAGCAGCCCTTGCCATGCTAAATGACGCCGTTAAAAAGGGTGGTACCATGGCTAGTTCCCAAGTTGGAGGTCTTTCCGGGGCCTTTATCCCAGTAAGTGAAGACGAAGGTATGATTGAAGCTGTAAAAAGTGGATCCTTAACCCTTACAAAACTTGAAGCCATGACTTCAGTATGTTCAGTAGGTATAGACATGGTTGCAGTCCCTGGTCACATAAGCCCGGCAGTCCTATCAGGCATGATAGCAGACGAAGCTGCCATAGGAGTTTACAACAACAAGACCACAGCAGTAAGGATAATCCCTGTCCCAGGCAAGGACGTAGGTGATTCTGTAATCTACGGAGGCCTATTTGGTGAAGCCCCAATCATGGAAGTAAACATGAGAAGTCCACAAGTCTTTATCAATAGAGGTGGAAGAATACCGGCCCCAATCCATAGTTTTAAGAGTTAGGAGTTAAAGATTTATGAGATTGAGATATAAAGAATGGGCTATGCCAGAACTTGAAGAAAACGACCTAATATTTTTTAATCCTACCGAAAATAAAGGTAGGTGGTCCCAAGTCTTCGGAAACGACAATCCCATCCACCTAGAAATAGGAGCGGGCAAGGGCAAATTTGCAACCGTCATGTCCCAGCTCAACCCCGACATAAACTTCATAGCCGTAGAAATGGAAGCAGGCGCCTTTGTCTATGCATCCAGGCTATTTTCCGAAAGTGGCCAAACAAATATCAGGGGCATAAAAACACAAGCCCAAGAACTAGCCGAATACTTTGAAGAAGACGAAATAGACAAAATCTATATCAACTTCTGTAACCCTTGGCCCAAAAACAGACAACACAAGAGGCGACTAACCCACCCAAGACAACTACAAGTCTACAAAAAATTCCTAAAAAAAGGAGCCACCATAGAACTAAAAACTGACGACCTAAACTTTTTCGAAGACTCCATCCAATACTTCAAGGACAATGCCTTTGAAATCCAAGAAATCGACTACGACCTAGGTGGCGACAAAAACGGCAACATCGTAACCGAATACGAAGCCAAATGGAGGTCGCAAGGTATAAAGATAAAATATATCAGGGTGGTGAATAAATAAAAAAACTCTAGCTAGCTGCGATAGGCACTTAGTGTATTCCTCGCTGCGCTAGAGTTTTTTATTTCATTATTCCAAATTCATAGCCTTCATTTTTTAGATGGTTTATTAAAGCTTGAAGGGATTCAGGTGTTAGGTCCTTGTCTAAGGCGTCATGCATTAGGATGACTACTTGGTTAGGGTTTGCTGTATATCCCAAGGATTGTTCGAAGTTTGATATTACTTGGTCCACTGATTGAGGTCTTGATATGTCATTTGGACCTGCATCTATTGGTTGTGCATCTCCGGTCATGGAGTTCCAATCGATCCAGGTTACACCCATATCACTTAAGGCCTTGTCTGAAACTTGTACGGAGTCCCAATCCCATGACATGTGACCACCAGGATACCTAAAAAGTTTTGTATCGAAGTCATCACCTAGGATGGATTTCATTAGGTCTACAGTTTCCTTATGTTCCTTTACAATTTGGTTTGAATCTGCTTGTCTACCAGGATAAAGAAGTTCATAGTCGTGGTTATATGAATGAGTTGCTATGGCATTGCCATCTTCATATAGCTTCTTAAGAACCTTTTGGTTTTCTTCATTCTCTAGGTTTATACCAGGGATAAAGAAGGTCGCATTGATTTCATTATCCTTTAGAACTTGAAGGATTTTGATGCTGGTTTGAGTATTTACCCCGTCATCAAAAGTTAGAAAAGCAAGCTTTTTGCCTTGGTAGTCAGAATTTTCCATGTTGTCTCTTATTTCCTTAGCATCGTAAGCTTCAACAAAGGATTTTACCGGCTTATCGCCCTTAAGACTGGCCAACTTATCCTTTAAGTCTTTTAGTTTTTCTTCCCTAGCTTTGATGTCAGATTCAAGAGTTTTTATTTCTTCTTCAGTTTGCTCTAAATCAGATTTCTTGTCATCTGGCTTACTTGAGGAAGGGTCTTGTGGCTTTTCGGAATCAGGTTTTTTATCTTCTTCCTTAGGATTTTCAGGCTTTTTAGCTTCTTCAGCCTCAGCGTCCTCGCCCTTAGTGTCTTCGTTCTTTTCTCCGACTTTTTCCGTCGTTTCTTGGCTATCTTCATCAATTTTAGCTTTTACGAAAAATGCTACTGGTATTAATATAATAAAAAAGATAACCAAAGTAATTAGTCTTTTTGTAAATTTATTCATAGAACCTCTATAGATTTATTATACCTCTGTAGATTTATTATAAAGGAAATAAAGTTTTGACGCAAAAAAAACAAAAACCTATACAATTGTAAGAGACTTTTATATCTATTATAATAGGCTTATAGAAATAAAAGTGAGGTGGAAAATGGCCGATAAATTTTTAATAGGGAAAGGACAAGACCCTATATATATCAACCTATCTAAGTTAAATAGACATGGATTTATAACTGGAGCTACAGGTTCAGGTAAGACAATAACCTTGAAGGTAATGGCAGAAAACCTATCCAAGCAAGGTATTCCAGTTTTTCTATCAGATATAAAAGGGGATGTATCAAGCATTTGCCAAGAAGGAGAGATTAACGACAAAATTGAGGCTAGGGTAAAAGCCAATGGCCTAAGTGACTTTGAGCCTAGGAAATTTCCAGCAGAATTTTTTGATGTCTTTGGAGAAAATGGTATTCCTCTAAGGGCTACCATCTCTGAAATGGGACCAATTCTCTTGTCTAGACTAATGGGTCTAAATAGCATCCAAGAAGGAATCTTAAATATTTGTTTTAGGTTAGCCGATGAAAATGGTTGGCTTCTTATTGACATCAAGGACTTAAGGGCCATGCTAAACTATGTTGCGGACAATGCTAGCGAACTTTCTAATTTTTATGGAAATATTAGTAAGGCATCCGTAAGTGCTATCTTAAGAAGCCTACTAGTCTTAGAAGACCAAGGGGGAGATATATTCTTTGGAGAGCCAAACTTTGAGATTGAAGACTTTATAAGGGTGGATGAAAATGGATATGGAATAGTAAATATCTTGTCTTCAGAAAAGCTATTTAATTATCCTATGCTTTACTCAACATTTTTATTGTGGCTTTTGTCTGAACTTTATGAAAAGTTGCCAGAAGTTGGGGACTTGGACAAGCCTAAGATAGTATTTTTCTTTGATGAAGCCCACCTTTTATTCAACAACCAAGCCAAGCCAGTCCTTGAGAAAATCGAGATGATTGCAAGGCTAATTAGGTCAAAAGGGGTAGGGGTCTTTTTTGTAACCCAAAAGGCTACAGACATACCTGATACCATCTTGGCTCAGTGCGGAAATAGGATTCAACATGCTTTGAGGGCATATACACCAAAGGAACAAAAGGAAATAAAGGCGGTTGCAGATAGTTTTAGGCAAGAAGAAGGCCAAGACCTAGTGGAAGTTATTAGCAACCTGGAAGTTGGTCAAGCCTTGATATCCACACTTGATGAAGAGGGTAAACCTAGCCTTGCCCAAAAGGCCTTGATAAATCCTCCAGAATCAAAAATCGGTCCAGTAGACCCTATAAGGAAAATGCAAGTAATTAATAATTCTTCTCTTTATGAAAAATACAGCGATGCAGTAGACCCTGAGTCAGCATATGAAATAATTGCATCAAAAAAAGAAGAAGACGCAAGAAGGGTGCTTGAAGAAAAGCAAGCCCTAGAAATAGAAAAACAAGAAGCCCTAGTAAGAAAGCAAGAAGAAAAAGCCCGCCTAGAACAAGAAAAGGAACTAAAAAAGCAAGCTCAGACTTCAAATAAGAGAAAGACTGGCTATGTAGACAGGCTTGCCAACAATGTCATAGGAGCAGTAGGAAGGGAAATAGGTAGGCAGATTACAAGAGGCCTATTTGGAACCAGAAAAAGATAGATGAATAGGGAAAAAAGGAGATGCTTCAAGCATCTCCTTTGTGTTCTTAATTATTTTTTAGCTGAATGTAGTCGATTTTGTTTTTTTCTAAAAGCTCGATGGCATAAGGGTCCATCCTGTAGCCTTCCCTGTAGTAGATTTTTGAAATTCCAGCCTGAATCAGGGACTTGGTGCAATTTAGGCATGGGAAATGCGTTACATAGCAAGTTGACCCCTTGACGCTAATGCCTTCCTTGGCACAGTAGAGTAAGGCGTTCATTTCAGCGTGAATAGTGGCTATACAGTGGCCATCCCTCATGGTGTGACCAATTTCATCACAGTGGGGATTTCCGCTAATTGAACCGTTGTAACCGGTAGTTATTATCCTATTTTCCTTATTAACTAGGACACATCCTACATAAGCCCTGTCACAAGTTCCCCTTTCTGCAACGGCTATGGCAAGGTCCATAAAATATTCTTCCCAGCTCTTTCTATCATTCATTTAAATCACCTCGGCTTAAAATAAGAATAAATTATTGTCTTAATTATACCATTAAAGCTTATTTTGCAAAATATCGCTTTTCTTATGATATAATAAGGTAGTGTATTTTTAATACATAAATATGATTTTTAAGCTAGGGGGTTAATTATGAAATTTAATGAGGATTTTTTTCTTAAAGAATTTAAAACTAACTTAGAAAAAACATTCGTAAAAAAATATGAAGAGGCTACAGACCGTGAAAAATACGTGGCCCTTTCTCAAACAATTATGAATTTAATTCAAGAAGATTGGCTAGAAACTAAAGAAAAGACTAGTAAAAAGAGAAATGCTTACTACTTATCAGCTGAATTCTTGATAGGTAGATCAATGGGCAACAACCTATTAAACCTAGGTATCTTAGACCAAGTTAAAAAGATATTGGCTGATATGAATATAGACTTCGACCAGTTAGAAGATCTAGAAGACGATGCAGCTTTAGGTAATGGGGGCTTGGGAAGACTTGCTGCCTGCTTTATGGAGTCAGGAGCGACTGAATCCCTACCTTTACAAGGTTATGGGCTAAGGTATTCTCAAGGTATCTTCCAACAAAAATTTGTAGAAGGTTTCCAAGTAGAAGAAGGGGACAACTGGCTTGAACATGGAGATTTCTGGTCAGTAAGAAAAGAATCAGAAGCACAAATAGTAAGCTTTAGAGACTTTAAGGTTAAGGCTATTCCATACGATGTACCTATAGTAGGCTATAGGAATGGGGTGGTAAATACCTTGAGATTATGGCAAGCTGAAGCCTACAAAAATGGCGGTTTTGACTTTGCTAAATTCAATAATTTTGAATATGATGAATCAGTTAGGGACAAAAATGTCGCTGAAGATATAACAAGAGTCCTTTATCCAAATGACATTCAAAGAAGAGGAAAGCTACTTAGACTCCTTCAACAATACTTCTTTGTTTCAGCAAGTATGCTGGATGTAATTGACAAATACAAGAAGAATTATCCAGAAGATAAGAAGTTCGTAGACTTCCACAAGTATCACATTTTCCAATTAAATGATACTCACCCAGTAATAGCAATTCCGGAATTGATAAGAATCCTATTAGACCAAGAGGGACTTGGTTGGGAAGAAGCCTTCCAAGTTGCGACAAAGGTATTTGCATTTACAAACCATACAGTATTGCAAGAAGCCTTGGAAAAATGGTCAGTAGACCTTATTGAAGAAGTTGCACCAAGATGCTTAGACATTATCAGGGAAATAGACAAGAGATTCTTAAGCGAACTTAAGATGGAAAACTATAGCCAAGAAGCTATAGATAGTTATAGAATAGTAAAGGGCGACCTTGTAGAGATGGCATTTTTAGCTACCTATATGTCAACTTCAATAAATGGGGTGGCAGCTATCCATACAGAAATCCTAAAGAAAGACACCTTGAAGCAATGGTATGACCTAAGTCCTGAAAAGTTCAACAACAAGACAAATGGGGTAACTCCAAGAAGGTGGCTTCAATACTCAAATCCAAAGCTTACAGCCTTGATAGATGAACTATTGGGCTCAGAAGATTGGAAGCACGATATGACCCTTCTAAAGGGCTTAGAAAAGTTTGCTGATGAAAGAGAAGTCTTAGAAAGACTAATTGAAATCAAGCATGAAAAGAAGGTTGAACTAGCAGAATATATCAGAAAAACAGAAGGAATCGAAATAGATCCAAACTCTATTTTTGACATTCAAATAAAGAGATTACACGAATATAAGAGACAGCTACTAAATGCCCTTCACATTGTATATCTTTACAATCAAATAAAGAAAAACCCTAACTTTGAGATGAACCCAACTACCTTTATCTTTGGTGGTAAGGCAGCTCCAGGATACTTTAGAGCTAAGGGTATAATTAAATTTATTAATGAAATTGCAAATCTTGTAAACAATGACCCAGATGTAAATGGTAAAATAAAAGTGGTATTTATATCTAACTACAGGGTAAGCTATGCTGAAAAACTATTCCCTGCAGCAGATGTTTCTGAACAAATCTCAACAGCAGGTAAGGAAGCAAGCGGAACTGGTAATATGAAATTCATGATGAATGCCACAGTTACCCTAGGTACCATGGACGGCGCAAACGTTGAAATCTTCGATGCAGCAGGCCTTTCAAATAACTACTTATTTGGAGCTAAAGAAGATGAACTTTCAGAAATCGAAGCAACATATGACGCAAAGTGGTATTATCATAATAGCAAGGATATTAAGGATGCAGTTGATATCTTAATCAACGAAAACTTGATTTCAGATAATGGCTCATACCACTTCCTAGACATCTACAACGAATTGGTAAATCCACAAAATGGAGACAGGGCTGACAGGTATTTCTTATTGAAAGACTTTGAAAGCTACAAGAAAGTCCACGCTAGGGCCAATGCCGACTATAGCGATAAGCTAGCTTATGCTAGAAAGGGACTAATAAACTTAGCAAACAGCGGAATATTTTCTTCTGATAGAACTATAAAACAATATGCAGAAGAAATTTGGAATATTTAAGGGGGAAAATTATGATAGTAGAAGCAGGTGCAATGCTTAGAAAAGCATTAGAAGGAAAGTACGCAGTAGGACAATTTAACATCAACAACTTAGAATGGGCTAAGCACATATTATTAGCTGCTCAACAAGCAAATTCACCAGTAATTCTTGGTGTATCAGAAGGTGCAGGAAAGTATATGGGAGGCTACAACACTATAGTTGGTATGGTTAATGGTTTAATCAAGGACCTAAACATCACAGTTCCAGTTGCCCTTCACCTAGACCACGGTTCTTATGAAGGAGCTTTCAAGACTATGGAAGCTGGCTTTAAATCAGTAATGTTTGACGGCTCTCACTATCCAATCGAAGAAAATGTTGAAAAGACAAAGGAAATCGTTGAAAAGGCTCATGCTCAAGGAATTTCAGTTGAAGCTGAAGTAGGTTCAATCGGTGGAGAAGAAGACGGCGTAATCGGCAAGGGTGAAATTGCAAGCCCTCAAGAATGTAAGAGAATTGCTGACCTAGGAGTAGACTTCCTAGCTGCAGGTATCGGTAATATCCACGGGGTTTACCCAGAAAACTGGGAAGGCCTAGATATGGAAGCCCTAAAGGCAATTAAGGAAGAAATCGGTGACCTTCCACTAGTACTACACGGTGGTACAGGTATTCCTGAAGAAATGATCAAAGAAGCTATTTCTCATGGAGTATCAAAAATAAATGTAAATACTGAAATACAAATAGCATTTGCCAAGGCTGTTAGAAAGTATATTGAAGAAGGCAAGGACCTTCAAGGTAAGGGATTTGACCCTAGAAAACTTCTTGCAGGTGGTAACCAAGCAATAATTGACACAGTTTTAGAAAAGATGGAAATTTTTGGTTCTATTAACAAGGCTTAGTAAGTTTGGAAAAAGGGGCATTTTGCCCCTTTATTTATATAATGAGGTAGAAGGAAATAGATGGATTTAGAGACACTTAAAGAAAAGAAGCTTCCGGAATTGAGAGAGATGGCTCAGAGTCTTGGTGTTGACAGGATAACAACATATAAGAAGGACGATTTGATACAAGCTATAATCAATCAAATTGAAATCAATTCCAGGGAAAATGAGAAGATAGAAAGGGAAAAGAATAGCCCTAAACAAGAAAATGAACAAGATACTGACTCTAGCCATGACGACAGCGACAACAAAGACCAATCTAACGAGGGTAAGCAAGTTATCGAGGGAATCTTAGATGTAATGGATGAGGGCTTCGGCTTTATTAGACAGCATGACTACGATTCAGGAGAAGAAGATGTATATGTATCTCCTATTCAAGTTAGGAGATTTAGGTTAAAAACCGGCGATTATATCAAGGGTTTGATTAGAGATAAAAAAGAAAAAGACAAATTCGCACCACTTATCTACGTTTTTGAAATCAATGGTAATTCACCAGAAAATTCTTATAAAAGATTAAATTTTGAAGATTTAAAACCGATTTACCCAACCCAAAAATTAAAATTAGAAAACAAGAGTAATGACATTACTAATAGGATTATTGACCTTGTTGCCCCAATAGGTAAGGGACAAAGAGGTTTGATTGTCAGCCCTCCAAAAACAGGTAAGACAACAATAATCAAAAAACTTGCAAATGCAATTGAAGAAAACCACCCAGAAGCAAAGATTTTTATCTTGCTTATAGACGAAAGACCTGAAGAGGTTACCGATATTGAAAGGTCTGTAAACAAGTTCACTCAAGACAAGAACCCATCTATGAAGACCGAAATAGTGGCATCTACCTTTGATGAACCTGTTGAAAACCACATCAGACTTTCTGAAATTGTTATAGAAAGAGCCAAGAGATATGTTGAAATGGGGACTGATGTAGTTATACTTTTAGACTCCATAACCAGGATGGCCAGGGCCTATAACATAGTAACCCCTGCATCAGGAAAGACTCTTTCAGGTGGTTTAGACCCGCTTGCACTTTTCAAGCCAAAAAGATTTTTTGGTGCAGCCCGTAACATTGAAAAGGGTGGATCCTTGACAATACTTGCAACCTGCCTTGTAGACACAGGTTCAAGGATGGATGATATGATCTATGAAGAATTTAAGGGAACAGGTAACATGGAACTACACCTTGATAGGGACCTTTCAGAAATGAGAATATTCCCAGCCATTGATATCTACAAGTCTGGTACAAGAAGAGATGACCTTCTATTATCTAGCGATGCTCAAAAGGCCATGATAAAATTAAGGAAGCTAAACAAGGGAGTAAAATCCTATGAAGCCATGAGCCAATTAATCAAGCTTTTCAAAAATAGTAACAACAATGAAGAACTAGTTGAAACAATAAAAGACCTATAAAATAACCTCTTGCCAAAGAAATAAATTCTTTGAGTAAGAGGTTTTTTTGTGTTCAAGGATTAATTCACTTCCTATTTCTTTTTAAATCCTAAGGCGGATTCTAGGTAGGATACATCTTCTGGGTTGTAGTTTTCTTCTTCGGGACAAGTGTCCATAAGGGGACCATTCTTTTCTTCTATTTCGTCCACATAGTCGTAAAGTACTGTTTCTATCAATTCTTCAACTTCGATATTGTTGTTTTTGGCGAATACCTTAAGTTTCTTTTCTAGGTAGTCATCAAGTTTTAATGTAATCATATGGCCTCCAAAATATAAAATTAAATAAATGTAACATTAACAAATAATGTTTGACATATAATAGGAAAACGTTGACAAAAACTATGTCATAGTCTATTATAATAATTGTAAGAGAAAGATAAGTTTATGACTGGCACAAACTTTTGTTTATTCTTTTTCATCATAATTAACTCCAAATAAAAGGACAGATTCATCTGTTCTTTTTACTTTTAAAGATTAAAATTGATCTAGGATTTTGGTGATTTCTGAAAAATCTTCTATAAAATAATCTGAAACCTCTTTTACTACATCCACCTCATCGGATAATTCATCATGGACACCAACAGCTATGAAATCAGCTTCTTTAGCCAGGTTAAGGGCATATGAGGCATCGTCAAAAAAGATTATTTCCTTAGGTTTAGCCTGTAATTCTTCGCTTATGGTCTTGTAATAATTGATGTCATATTTTTTAAGACCAAGTTGGTCTGGTGTATAAATCTTCTTAAAATAATCTAGGATATTTGCCCTCCTAATTCCTTCTAAGGCATAGCAATAATCAGTTGCAGTTGCTAGATAAATTTCATAACCTTCACCATGAAGGTTTCTGATAGTGTTTTCAACATTTGCTTTTGCCCTATTTTTTGCAGTGTAGAAATCATATAAAAAAGCGTGGATTTTTTCGGCGATTTGGTCTTCGCTTCGGCCATCATTTATGACATTTTTAACCCTCTTTATAGAGTTGGCTAAGGCGGAAGACTTAGTTAGGTTTGGTAGACCTATATGGGCACTTTTTTCATTTTTATTTGGATCAAAATTTTCATAAAGGTCCATAAAATTATGCCACATAAACATGCTATTTAGCAGGGTGCCATCCATATCAAAAACTAATTTTTTTCTTTGCATATTTCACTCCTTATCCATATAGTTTACCTTAATGCAGCCGGTAAAGCAAAAAGCAAAAAAAGATTTTAGCTTAAATTTTGCAATTTTTTTTGAATGTCTATATGCTATAATTATTATATATATGTTTTATTTTTTGTGAATTGGAGAATTATATGAAATTAAGTTTAAGAAGAAAAGTTGCGATAGATTTAGGTACTACTTCAGTTTTAGTCTATACGAGGGGCAAGGGCGTCATTTTAAGTGAGCCCTCAGTTCTTGCTTACGATAGATTTACAGACAAGATTGTAGCAGTTGGGCTTGAAGCCAAGGAAATGCTAGGAAAGACACCTGGTAACATAGTTGCCCTAAGACCTATGAAAGATGGGGTCATAGTCGACTATAATTCAACAGAAAAAATGCTTAAGCATTTTCTAATGAAGTCAATAGGATTTTCCTTGATTAAGCCTGATGTAATAATCTGCGTTCCATCAAAGGCTACCCAGGTTCAAAAAAGGGCTGTTATGCAGGCTGCAAGCAAGGCAGGAGCTAACAATATCCATTTAATTGAAGAACCTCTTGCTGCAGGTATTGGCTCTGGAATAAAGATTTCAAGTCCGGGAGGAAGCATGGTGGTTGATATAGGGGGTGGAACGACAGATGTTGCCGTTATATCCATGGGGGGCATAGTGGTTTCTGAATCCATCAAGTCAGCGGGGGATGCCTGTGACCAAGCTATTATCGACTATGTTAGAAAACAATATAATATCATCATCGGCGAAATAACTGCTGAAGAAATAAAGATTGAGCTTTGTTCAAGAAACACAGAGGCAAAGAAGTCCTATCCGGCCAGGGGCAGAAACCTTTACAATGGCCTACCAGCCAATATTGAGCTAACCCAAGAAGACATAGAAATAGCCCTAGAAAAGCCTATAGAAGATATAGTTGATACAGTTCATAGGGTTTTGAGTAATACGCCTCCAGAATTAGCGGCAGACCTTTACGAAGGTGGCATTATCCTTACAGGTGGTGGGGCCCTATTAAGAGGCCTAGATGAAAAAATCCAAGACAGGATAGGAATCAGGGTAATCATAGATGAAAATCCTTTGACATCTGTTGTTAGAGGGGCAGGCAGGGCCCTAAATTGGATCAACAAGCTTGACTCTATAGAAAACAACCAATTTGAACTTAGCAGGCAAGAAATTGCTAGAAAGGAAAAATTAAGAAGAAGATAAAATGAAAGCATTTGAAAATTTTCATTCAAGGAAGAATGAATCGTCAGCCAAGTGGCATTTAATGGAAGAAAAGTCTAAATTGCCTTTGGATGGCGTGGTGCCCATGAGTGTGGCAGACATGGAATTTGATATAGCACAAGAGATAAAGGATGGCCTAAAGGCCTACATAGATTCGACTATTCCAGGCTATACTATGCCATCAGATGCCTATTATGAAGCTGTTTCTGACCACTATAGAAAAAAATTTGACCTTGAAGTCAAAAAAGAAGAAATAATTCCAACCATGGGGGTTGTTCCCGGCTTATTTTCCGCAGTAAGAGCCATCTCAAAAGAAGGTCAAGGGATTATAGTCTTCACTCCAGTCTATCCAAATTTTTATAATGCAATAAATTTTACAGGTAGAAAAGAAGTAAAATGCCCTTTAATCTACAAAGATAAAAAATACTACATCGACTTTGAACTTTTTGAAAGCCTAGCGAAAGAAGAAGACAACAAGGCCCTTATCCTATGCTCTCCCCACAATCCATCAGGAAGGATTTGGGATGACAAAGACCTTAAAAAGCTAGTAGATATCTGCAAAAAACATGACCTATTTTTGATATCAGATGAGATTCATGCTGATTTGGGCTTGTTTGGAAATAAGATTAAGACCATCTACAAGTTTACAGATGACTTTGATAATATCATGGTATTTTCATCTGCTTCAAAAACCTATAATATAGCTGGCTTACAAACGGCCAATGCCATTATCAAGGATGAAAAAATAAGGGGACTTTTTAATAAGGAACTTGAGAATCTAGGCTTTCACTGGCCTAATATGATGGGGCTTAAGGCTACAGAACTAGCCTATAGGCATGGAGATACTTGGCTAAATGGGGCCCTTTCTGTAATCGAAGAAAACTTCAGGCTTACAAAAGACTTCTTTGAATCCTATGGAGACCTTTTTGAGGTCTATGATAGCCAGGCCACCTACCTTGCCTGGGTAAACTTTGAAAAATTTGCCCATAAATTTGAAATCTCAGCCAAGGACTTTTGTCTATTTTTAGATGATGCCAACTTCTTCATAAATCCCGGCATCATGTTCGGTAGACAAGCCAAGTACTTTATCAGGATAAATGTAGCCCTTCCTAAGCACAAGTACCTAGAAAACCTAGAAAGGCTAAAAGACAAGATAAAGGAAAGATTTAATATTTAATTTCTAAAGAAAAATATCTGCCAGGGTCAATGTAATCCCTAGAGCAGATATTTTGAACTTAATTATTTAATTCTTTATAGACTGCTTCAAAGTAGTCTATTTTTTTCTTGTATTTTTTCATAAGATTTTCAAAAGACTGGGTGTCTTTAATTCTTCCATTGTCTACAAGGATTTTCCCGGCCACCATGACCCTGTAAACATCTCTTGGATTCATGCTGTAGACTAGGGTATTGTAGATATCATAGTTTGGACTCATATTAGGCCTACTTAGATCGATAAAAATCATATCTGCCTTAAAGTCCTTTTGAAGCGAGCCTATGCCATCTAGGTGGAGGGCCTTAGCCCCATCGCAGGTAGCAAGTCTTACAAGGTCTTTTGCCTTCATAGAAGTCCTATCCTTGCTCTTAAGTTTTTGAGAAAGGGCTGATAGCTTCATAACCGTATTTAGGTCTAGGGTATTTCCACTAATTGGACCATCGGTACCTAAAGCGGTAGGGATTTGTTTGTCTAGAAAGCCTATGATATCGGGAATTCCCTTGGCAGCCTTCATATTTGCTCCTGGGCAGGAAACAAGACTGGCCCCTCTGGACTTAATAATATCCAAGTCGCTTTTTTTAGTGTGGATGGCATGAACACCTATAAATCTTTGGTCAATAAAGCCTAATTCATCAAGGTATTCAAAGGGAGTTTTTGGGGCGTACATTTCCATTTCAAAGTCCATTTCAGCCACGTGAATCATCTTTAAGACCCCGTATTCTTCTGAAAGCCCTTGGATTAAGTCGAGGTCCTTTTTGTCTAGACTATAGGGAGCGTGTGGGGCCAAGGCTGGATAGATAGTTTTTTTATTCAAGTTTTCTTCTATGAATTTTCTTAGGTATTTTTCGTCAACATTTTCTGCAAGCTTGTGGTCTTTGATTATAGTTTGACCGACAATCGCCCTGATGCCAACATTTTCTAAAATACCTGCAAGCCTGTCGGAAAAATAGTACATATCAAAGACTGTTGTAACCCCTGACAGAAGAGATTCATAGGCTGCATACTCAGTGCCTATCTCAACAGCTTCCTGGTTGAAGTAGGTATTTTCCATGGGGAAAAGAAACTTTCTTAACCTATCACTGGTATCATCTGCCATGCCTCTTAAAAAGACCAGACCAAGGTGGGTATGGCCATTTATAAGGCCTGGCATGATGAGATTTCCATTAATATCCTCAAAGTCACTTGGACACTCATTCATGGGGCCAAGGTCGATAATCCTATCTTCTTCTATTGTGATAAAGCCTGGATCATAATAATTTAGGTCCTGGTCCATAGTTAGGATTTTTGCATTTCCATAGGTTCTCATTGGTCCACTCTCCATCCTAGGATTTTTTGCGATTTAACATCTACATAGCCCTTGTCTGATATCTTAAGACTAGGACTTACAATTAGGGCAAGCACGCAGAAAGACATGATTTCGTTGTGACTTTCATAGCCGTTTTTAACCATTTCCTCCCTGATATTTTTAAGCTTTGAAGCAATTTCTTCCATGGGGTCAAGGGAGACCACACCGCCGAAAGTTAGGGGTAGGAAATATTCTGAGTCAAGGCTTGCTATTGCAATTCCTCCTTGGGCTTGAATTATCTTGTTTACAACTTTTACCATCAGGGCTTCATCTGTTGCCATGGCTAGGATATTGTGGCTATCATGGGCCCAGGTTGTCGCCAGGGCACAGGGCTTGTCAAAGCCGTTCAAGACAAAGCCTATGGCAGGCTTTTGGTTATTGCCATATCTTTCAAAAACCATAAGAAGGCTAAGACCGGCTTTTTTCCATTGTAGGACTCCATCTTTGACATCGACCCAGACATGCTTTTCATGGGTGAAGGTAGATTTTACCTCCCTTTCAATGACCCTTACAAGGGCCTTGTCACCGTGGGTCTTAATAATTAAATCATCAAGGGAAATTTTGTCCCTCAAAATAGACTCATGCATCTTTTGGCTAAATTGTGGCTGAGGGTCTTTTTTCATCTTAGAAACCAGCTTGCCGGCCTTTATTACATCATGTATGGCAAATGTTTCTAGGTCTTTTACTATGACTCCGTCTGCAAGCTTACCAGGCCCTATCATACCCCTGTCAAAAAATAGCATTCTTTGGGCAGGTATATAGGTTGAAGCATAGATTGCATCTTCTATAGGATAGCCCAAGGAGACGGCCTTTCTTATAAGGTGGTCCATGTGGCCTTTTTCAATTAGGTCATCTGGCATAACATCATCGCTTACGAAGCAGATGAATTCTTCAAGATGGTATTTTTTTATAGCGGCAAATATCTCTTTAGTCATAGATTTTTCTTGCAGTTGGATTAGGATGCCAGCCCTTGTCTTTTCTATAAGGGATTCGACACTTTGGTGGGTATGGTCGCTTCCAATGCCTACGTGGAGGTATCTTGCAAGCTCATAGCCAGAAACCAAGGGAATGTGGCCTTCCACCGGATATAGGGGGTGGACTTCCTTAAAGGCCCTGATAATTTGCTTGGTATGGTTGTCCTTTAACTCCACAACTTCCTTGTAGTTCATAATCTCCCCAAGGGCCCTGATTTTTTCAAAATTACATAGGTCCTTAACTTGGTCAGGGCCAATATAGCCTCTTGCAGTCTCTAGCTTAGAATTAGTAGAAGGGACACTCGAAGGAATAGCATAGAAAATGTCTAGGGCTTGGTCACTATTCATGTACTCATAAAGACCTTCTAGGCCCAAGGCATTTGCCACTTCGTGAGAGTCAGCAACTATACTTGTGGTCCCATGCTTTAGGACGGTATTTGAGTACTCAGCAGGGGTGGTCATGGAACTTTCAATATGCATGTGGATATCAATAAGACCAGGTAGTAAAAACATACCTGATCCATCGATGACTTCTATATTATTGTCTAAATTATCTACATTTTCGTCATATTGAATATCTCCAAGCATCCAATACCTGCCGTCCTTTATGTGGACATGGCCGAGTTCAAATTTCTTTTGACTTGTATTAAATATGGATATATTCTTTATAATCATTTTTTTACACTACTTGTTCATTACAGCGTTGAATTCTTCTACCCAATCAGATAGGTTTTTGTTAATCATGCTGTAGTCTAAAACCTTAGTTCTTTCAATAACATCGCCATAAGTCTTGTTTTGAGCTGTTTGTTCATCAAGTTTAACATCGCTATTAGTTGGTCCTTCGTTAAGGGACTTAGCAGTTCTTTCTTGAACTTCTTGGCTTAACCTATAGTTTACAAACTCTTGGGCAAGGTCCTTATTCTTGCTATTCTTATTTACTTCAACTGTATTAAAGTTTACATAAGTTCCTGATTCAGGTACTATGTATTTTACATTTTCATCGGCCTTTTTAATCATATCAACACCAAAGTCACCTATTACAGCTGCTGCAACTTCACCGTTGGCAAACATGGCAGCAAGGTCACTTGATTTAGCATAAGCCTTTACTAGGTTTGGCTTCAATTCTTCTAACTTCTTAAAGGCAGAAGCGGCATTGTCCTTGTCGATTGTAGTACCACTTACTTCACCGGCAACTGCAAGCATAGCAGGACCGAAAGTTGTAGTAATATCTGGAATAGCAACCTTACCTTTTAAAGCTGGGTCCCAAAGGTCAGCCCATTCTTTGATTTCTTTCTTTGTTTCATTTGGATTGTAGATGATACCGATGCTATTGATAACAAATGGGGCTCCAAAACCCTTGTCGGCTATTTCCTTAGCTGGTGCGATTAATTTTTCAACATTAGGAACCTTAGCTGGGTCAAGCTTGTCAAGAAGGTCTAAATCTTGAGCTTCGGCAGCAGCCGCTTGACTTAGTTCAATAACGTCTACATCTGAATTAGGATTTTCCTTTAACTTTGTAAGTCTTTCAGCTGTTGTAGCCATTTCTAAAACGACCTTAACATTAAACTTTTCTTCGAAAGGCTTAAATACATCCTTCATTAAATTTTCTTCACCCAAGCCCCAAGTAGAGACTACAAGTGTCTTTTGTCCGTCCTTATCACCTGATTGCTTGTCACTTTCGCTTGTATTACCACAAGCTGAGAATGATAAGACCATCAAAACTGATAGTAATAGTGCAGCTAATTTTTTCATTAATTTCCTCCTAAAAATTTAATTGACTCCTCAAATATGTTAAACCTTATGTCTTCATTGATATTTACCTTTTGGTTGGTAGATATGGTCAATGTCCCCATGTCGGTTGTAACCATTAGCTTATATTTTTCTCCTAAGAACTCGATTGAAGTAACCAAGCCCTTGTATTTTCCGTCTTCACAAATTTTTACATCCTTGCTCCTAAAGGCAGCAAGTCCTTCTTTTGTAGGATCAAAAAACTTTGCATCAACAAAATTTTCAAAGCCTACAAACCTTGCTATATATTCATTTTTGGGATTTGAATAGATTTCTTCAGGGCTGTCTAATTGTTCGATAACCCCCTTATTCATGATGGCTACCCTGTCACTTATGGCGAAGCATTCTTCTTGGTCGTGGGTGACAAAGATAGTTGTCATATTCAGCTTTTGTTGAATCCTCCTAATTTCACTACGCATTTGATACCTTAATTGGGCATCAAGGTTACTTAAAGGTTCATCCAAAAGCAAAAGCTTTGGTTCGATAACAAGGGCCCTAGCCAAGGCAACACGCTGCCTTTGCCCCCCGGACATATTTTCCGGGAACCTATCTCTTAGGTCTGAAAGGTTACAGATTTCAAGCATCCTAGTGACCTTTTTTTCTATCTCATCTTTTTTCATCTTCCTCATCTTTAAGCCAAAGGCTACATTTTCAAAGACTGTAAGATGGGGAAACAGGGCATAGCTTTGGAAAACCAGACCGAAGTCCCTCTTATGGATTGGGACATTGGTCATGTCCTTGTTTTCAAGTAGAAATTTTCCGCTTGAGATTGGGACGAAGCCAGCAATAGCCCTAAGAGTTGTTGACTTACCACAACCTGAAGGTCCAAGTAGACTTAAAAGTTCCCCTTCCTTAATATCTAGGGATAAACCCTGCAAAATGTATTTATCTTTTTCATAGCTTACGCTGATATTGTCTAATCTTGAGTAGGTCATATTACCTCCTTATTTCCATGCTTACATCACTTGTTTTATGCCTAGGACCCTATCCATAATCCTCATCAATAGGAAGGTAAAGACCATCAAAATCAAGGATAAGGCACTGACGCTTGGGTCAAAGTTATATTCTATATAGTTCATCAAGGTCACAGGTAGGGTATTGATACCTGGTCCCTTCAAATACATTGACACAGGCAAGTTATTAAATGAATTGATAAAGGACATCATAAAAGCAGCCAGGATTGAATTTTTCAAATAAGGCATAATAGTCAGGTAAAATGCCTTTGTCCTAGTGGCTCCCAGGCTGATTGCAGCCTCTTCGATGTTGGGGTCAAATTCCTTTAAGCCTGCTGACAAGACCCTGATACAATAAGGTAAAACTAAAAGCAGGTGGCCTATAACTAGGGCAAGTCTTAAGTTTAATTGGAAGTTCAAAACTATAATCCTATAAAGCATTATCCCCAAAACGATACCTGGAATTAGGTTGGGTGATAGGAAAAAGCTTAATAGGACTTTTGCTGACTTTCCCTTCATCTTATACAAGGCGTAGGCTACCGGAAGTGCAAAAATTATTCCTAAAAATGAAGCCACAAGCCCTAAAATTACACTGGTTTTTAAGCTTTCCATAAAGGACCTAGATTCAAAGACCCTTCCAAACCACTTTGTGGTGAAGGAATTAATTGGAAATCTTATGATATCTGCCTCTCCAAAGGCTGTAATGGCAATCATTATCAAAGGGACAAGGATGAAGATTATCGTAATTATACCGATTATGTTTATAAACTTAGGCTTCTTCATTTTTACCACCTCTCTTATCAAGTCTTCCTTCCAAAGCATTCATAAATATCATCAATAAAATGCTTATCATAATCATAATAAAGGCTATGACACTGGCCTTAGACCAGTTTGAAAGGACGCTTGCTTGTTGGTTTAACAGGGTTGTAAGCATCATGTTGGTATTTCCACCCAATAGGGATGGGGTTGTATAGGCACTTATAACGCCAGTAAATACCAAGACGCTTCCTACCACGATTCCTGATGCAGATAGGGGAATGATAACCCTAAAGAAGACCTTGAAGAAATTAGCTCCCAGGCTGCTTGCTGCCTCTAAGGTATCATCAGAAATATTGTCCATCACTGAAATCAAGGTGACAATCATCAAAGGTAGGAACAAATAGACGGAACCTATGATGATAGCAAATTCCGTATACATCATCTGGATAGGCTCTTTTATTAGTCCAAGCTTTAGGAAAAATGAATTAATAACCCCATTTTTACCCAGCATGTTCATCCAGGCAAAGGCCCTAATTACCCCATTTGTAAGAAGTGGGAATAGGATTATTGCTGATAGGATTTTCTTTGTGCTTTGCTTAGACCTTGATATGAAAAATGCTGTCGGAACTCCCAGAATCATGCAAGCAAGAGTCGATATCAAGGAAACCCTTATGGTCCTTAAAATTATCTTTTGGTTGACCCCGTCAGAGAAGAATTTAAGATAGGCTGAAAAAGCAAAATCTCCATCTAAAAAAGTAGGGTAGACCAAGGTGATTAAAGGAAAAATCATAAAGATTGTAATCAACAAAAAGCTTGGCAGAAGTAAGAGTGTGTAAATTTTTTTCTTCATAAAAACTCCTTTTTTTAAACAAAAAAAGGCCGAACAAGTCGGGCCTTGGCTACTCGTTCATATTTGTCGATTCATTTACGGTGAACCGGTAGAGACTATCTAACCATATTATAGATACTAAAATATTTACTTCGCTTTATATATATGATGATAGTTTATAACCTGGTATTTGTCAACGTGAAAATGAGTGAACCATGGGATTTAAGGGGCAATCGCTAATATTATTTGCCAATCTAAAATATTAATTCTTTACCCTTATTATCAGCTTAGGAGGGTAAGAATGGAAAAATATGGCGTAGTAGATATAGGGTCCAACACAGTTAGGTTGGAAGTATATGATGTAAATGAACATTTTGTGCAATTATTTTTTAAGAAAAAGGAATTTCTTGGCCTGGCCAACTATGTTGACAAGAAGGTCCTATCCCAAGCGGGCATAGATAGGACTATAGAA
>CAYFNZ010000016.1:0-22542 GCA_964344625.1 uncultured Peptoniphilaceae bacterium
ATGAATCATGACCACCAACTTAGCTGGAGGTATAAACCCACAAGAATATCTGCTAGGAGTCAGCAACAACAACAGATATTTTATAGCCAATATTAACATGCAAAAAACCGTTGGAATATAGCCATTCCAACGGTTTGTAATTTGTGTAATCTTATCTCTTTGAGAATTGTGATGACTTTCTTGCCTTTTTGAAACCTGGTTTCTTTCTTTCCTTCTTTCTTGAATCTCTAGTTAAGAAACCTGCTCTCTTTAATTCTGATTTTAATTCTTCATCAGAAGCCAATAGAGCTCTTGCTAGGCCGTGTCTTACAGCACCTGCTTGACCAGTAAATCCGCCACCCTTAACATTAACGAAAACATCAAATGATCCTTCTTTTTCAACTAATGCTAATGGAGATTTTGCTAGGTCAATAAGAGTTTGATAAGCAAAATAGTCTTCTAAATTTTTATCATTAACAATGAACTTTCCTGTTCCTGGTAAAATTCTTACTCTTGCTACAGAAGTTTTTCTTCTTCCTGTTCCTAAATATTGATTATTCATTCTAAATCCCCCTCCTATAACTCAATTAATTCTGGGTTTTGAGCTTGATTTTCATGTTCAGGACCAGCGTAAACTCTTAACTTTCTGAACATTTGTCTACCCAATGAGTTCTTTGGCAACATACCTTTAACAGCGTGTTCCAATATTCTTTCAGGATGTTTTTCCATCATATCCTTATAAGGGATTTCTTTTAATCCACCAGCATAACCTGAGTATCTCTTATAGTACTTTTGGCTAGCCTTGTTACCAGTTACAACAAGCTTTTCAGCATTGATAACTACTACATAGTCACCAGTGTCAACATGTGGTGTATATATAGGTTTGTGCTTTCCTCTTAAAATAGTAGCTATAGTTGTTGCTAGGTGACCTAAAGTCTTGCCTTCAGCATCAATTAAGTACCATTTACGCTCAACTTCTTGAGCTTTTGCTAAATATGTCTTCATATTTCCTCCTTATTCTTTTTACAATATCATGCCCCTGCTATTTAGACTCCGCCGCATGAGGAAGCGGGTTTTATATATTCGACAATTTCTGAATCGCACATCGACGCTGCGATCTTATATCGAAGATATTGTTTAAAAAGAATAAAGATCCTTTTTAAACACTAAAATAGTATACATTAATTATGGCTAAATGTCAATCTTAATAGTCGATTTTCATCAAATATAAGCCTTGGGGGCCGTAGGTTATTCCTGCCTTTAGCCTATCTTTAGAATCCACTATTTCTTTTACATATGAAGGCTCAATATGCCCTCTGCCTGCATCAACCAAGACCCCGACCATAATCCTGACCTGGTTATATAAAAAGCTATCGCCTTTAATCTCTATATCTATAATTTCATCTTTCTTTTTTATATCAATATAGTCTATGGTTCTACAAGTGTTAACTTCCTTATTCTCATACTTTGAAAATGCTTTAAAGTCATGAAAGCCACACAAATGCTCTGAAGCCTCCTGCATTTTCCCTACATCTAGATTATAGGTTACATGGGTGAAAATATGCTTAAGACTTGGGTGCATAAACTTTCCATTATATATCCTATATAGATAGGTCTTGGATTTTGCCTTAAATCTGGAGTGAAAATCCAGGTCCACTTGACTTGATGACACAAGCTCAATACTTTCTGGTAAAAATTGCCTTAGCTTAAAAACAAAGGCCTCAGCCGGTATGTCTGAGGCGGTTAAGAAATTTGCAACCTGACCATAAGCATGGACTCCAGCATCTGTCCTTCCAGCAATGATTAACCTAGAATGCCTCTTGGTAACTTTATAGATAGCATTTTCAATGCTAGCCTGGATAGAATCCCTATCATTTTGATACTGAATGCCTGAGAACTTGCTTCCATCGTAGGCAAATACTAATTTAATATTCTTTATCATGTCAAATACTTATAGGCGATGATAGCTGCAAACAAGACTATTACAAAAATCAAAACCAAGATATCCTTTGTTTCTAATTTCAAAGGATTTAATTTAGTCCTGCCTTCTGCTCCCCTGTAGCAACGAGAAACCATGGCTATAGATAAGTCATCAGCCCTCTTAAATGAATTTAAAAACAAGGGAACTAAAAGTGGTATCATGCTCTTTGCTTTTTGCATTATATTACCGGTGTCAAAGTCAGCACCTCTTGCCATTTGCGCCTTTCTTATCTTATCAGCTTCTTCAAACAGGGTTGGAATAAATCTCAATGCTATTGAAATCATCATAGAAAGTTCATGTGCTGGAAATTTAATAACCTTTAGAGGGCTCATTACCCCTTCTAGGCCATCTGTTAAGGTTATAGCACTTGTAGTTAGGGTAAGAATTGATGTCCCCATAACTAATAAAACAATTCTTATTCCCATAAAAGCAGCCCTTTGAAGACCTTCTCTTGTTATTTGTATCTTCCAAATACTATAAACTATCTCACCTGGTGTAATCAAAATATTTAAGATTGCAGTAAAAATAATTACAAACAAGAGTGGCTTTAAAGACCTAATCATAATCATCGGATTAAGTTTTGATATATATATAGTCATTATTAAAAATAGGACTATTGGGACATACATAATGAAATCTTCTACAAAAAATATGCCAAACATGTATATAAATGTACAGATTATTTTTATCCTAGGGTCAAGTCTATGAATTAGTGAATCCCCTGGAATATATTGACCTAATGAAATCTTACCTGGCATCTTTCTTACCTCCTTTTATATTAAGGATGGCATCAAGAGCCTCTTCAACGGTAATTATCGTATCGTCAAAGTCATATCCTTTATTCTTTAACAACCTTGTAGCTTTTGTTATCTGTGGAACATCAAGCCCTATTTTCTCAAGTTCCTCATCCCTAGCATAAACTTTTCTAGGATGGTCATCTGCAAAAACTTGGCCTTGGTGCATAACTATCACCCTATTAGCAAGCTTTGCTATATCTTCCATGGAGTGAGATACGATAACTATGGTTATATTCTCATCCCTATTGTACAATTCTTTTATTTCGGATAAAATGCTATCCCTACCCTCAGGATCAAGCCCAGCAGTAGGCTCATCTAATATTAGGTATTTTGGCTTCATGGCCAGAACAGATGCGATAGCAACTCTTCTTTTTTGTCCCCCAGATAGGTCAAATGGAGATTGATCTTTCATACTTTCGTAATCAAGGCCTACAAGCTCCATAGATTCCTTTACCCTTCTATCGATTTCTTCTTGATCAAGACCTAAGTTTTTAGGTCCGAAAGCTATATCTAAGGCTATGGTTTCTTCAAATAATTGGTATTCAGGATATTGAAAGACAAGACCTACTTTTTGCCTTATTGCCTTTAAATCCTTAGATTTACTTGTAGTAAGCATGCCATCTATATCAACACTACCTTCTGTAGGTAGGATAAGGGCGTTTAAGGTTTGAACTAAGGTGGACTTACCGGACCCTGTGTGACCTATAAGTCCGATAAACTCATGTTCCTTTATCTCTAAATTAATATTTTTTAAGGCATGGCTTTCAAATGGGGTGTTTGGATTATAGGTATATGTCATATTATTTATCTTTATACTCATAGCTTATCCACCAACTCATCTATATTTAAGATGCCTTCTTCTATATCAATACCTTCTTTTCTAAGCAAAAATGCTAACTCTGTTACTTGTGGGACATCCAAGTGAAGACTTTTTACAAGGTCGACTTGACTAAATACTTCTTTTGGTGTTCCTTGAAGGACAACCTTGCCCTTAGACATTACAACCACCCTATCTGATAGGACAGCTTCGTCCATAAAGTGGGTGATATTTATTACTGTCTTTTTTTCTTCCTTATTCAAGTAAAGGGCTGACCTCATAACAGATTTTCTTCCTGTAGGGTCTAGCATAGCTGTAGGTTCATCAAAAACAATAATATCCGGCTTCATAGCTAAAACTCCAGCTATGGCTACCCTTTGTTTTTGGCCACCTGAAAGCATGTGTGGGGCATGCTTTTTGTATTTAAGCATACCTACTCTTTCAAGGGCTTGGTCCACCCTTTCCCTTAATTCAGGTAGGGGAACACCAAGATTTTCTGGACCAAAGGCCACATCTTCTTCCACGATAGTTGCAACCATTTGGTTATCAGGGTTTTGAAAAACCATACCAACTTTTTTTCTCAATTCCCAAATATCAGTTTCCTTGGTATTAATACCATCTATTATTACATCGCCTTGGTCTGGGAATATCTGTGCATTTAGCATTTTAGCTAAAGTAGATTTACCCGACCCATTATGGCCTAGAATTGTAACAAATTCGCCATCTTCAATTGTTAGATTGACGCCATCTAAATGGTTTAACCTTTGGTCGTCATCTTCTGAATCATAGCTAAATATCAAATTCTCAATTTTAATCATTTTTATCCTCGAGTTTCTTTTGAAATAGGTGTCCTGTCACCTTCTCATAAGAGCGTCTAATAAAGACCTCTTTCTCTATTGTAACTTTGCTTTTCAAACTCAGTTGGTGAATATGAAGTAGAACTTTCATAAATTACAACTGGTGTTCCGTATTTAACATGGTCATATAAGGTTGCCATGGCCTTAATCGGCGTATTGATACAAGAGCTTGAACCATTATAGTGGTAAACATCCCCACCATAAGCTGGTCTATCCTTGGTATCATGGATACCTGAACCTGTCCACCCCATATAAATCCAATAATCTATTGGAAGAGAATATTTTTCACCAGTGGTTTCGTTAACTCCTTTAAGTACTGATGGAGATTCCTTTACCCAAACCTTATTAACCCCTACAGGTGTAGCAGCCTTTCTAAAGCCATTCTTGTCTTGGGTTGTAGACATACCAGTTACTACCGGTGTAGATACTATCAATTCTCCATTTTCATAATACCATAGGGTTTGCCTTGAAAGATCTATTTCAATATAGGTGTTACCTATATCATCTTTCTTCCTGCTCATAGCCGTATATGAAAAATATTCTGTTGACTTATATTCTATCTCTACGTTTCCTTCTTGAGCCTTATCTATCATTGCAATAAGGTTGTTGCTTGTTTCTTTTACATCCATCAACCAACCATAAATACCCGGCTCTACGGTAATCTCACCAATACCTGTGGCATTAAAGGTTCTTTTTGTTGCGTAAGTATCAGTTTCCTTGGCAATCTCAGCTACATAGTCACTTACTTTTTCTTTATTTAAAACAAGACCCTTGTCGGTTTCATCATAAAGGTTAAATAGGTCTTCACCAGTTAAGGTATACTTTCTATCTTCAAAGTCAAAGACGTATTTTTTTGCAGTTATATCTTTGATAGCTTTCAATTCTTTTGCAAGCTTTTCATCCTTTGATGTAATCTTAGGATTTTCATAATGTTCTTCAAGATTTAGCTCTTCTTGTCCTGCATTTATGCCATCAAAAATAAGCTTTTTTAGCTTGTCTTCTGAGATGGTATTTCCAAGAAGTTCTTCTTTTATAATATACTCATTGTTCTTTTTATCATATACAATAGTAGCATTTTCAGGCTTAACTTGATTATCTAAAACTCCAGAGTCTTCAATAATCTTGTCTAATTTAGCCTTGTTAAAGCTATTTTTGTACTTGATATCATATTTATGGTCCCTGAATACTTCAACAGGCCATATAAGCGGGTTTTGATTGTGCTCTGGCTTACCTTCAACAGCTTGAGCAAAATCTATTTCTTTTAAATTTATGTCGAAATTTAATTTGTCCCTGCCTACGATTTTTATATTTTCATAGTCTGAGCTAGGCTCAAACATAGTTTCTTTACTTTCCAGACCTTTGTCTACGCCATTTACAGTAGTATTTGGAAATGTATTCATAGAAAAGAAAATAGATCCTCCTACATATACTACGGCTATTACAATTCCGAAAAACCACAATAACTTCTTACCATTATTATTCATAATATCTCTCCTATTCTATCTATAACAAGTGTATTATACCATAATATGGCAAGTGAATATAATATTCTTATATATTGATAGGTTTAAAGAAAAATAACCTATAAACTCAAAGCTTATAGGTCACTGATCTTTATTAAACTAATTCTAGTATTGCCATTTCAGAACCGTCGCCTCTACGAGGTCCCATTTTTAAGATTCTAGTATATCCACCATTTCTATCTGCATACTTAGGTGCTATTTCTTCAAAAAGTTTCTTTACTACTTCATCGTTATATATATAAGCTAGAGCTTGACGTCTAGAGTGTAAATCACCTTTTTTACCCAAAGAAATCATCTTTTCAGCCATTCTTTGAGTTTCTTTAGCTCTTGTAACAGATGTTTGAATTCTGCCATGTTCAAATAATGATTGAACTTGATTTCTGATCATAGCAGTACGGTGGTCAGTTCTTCTTCCTAATTTTCTTAAATTTGCCAAAACTTTCCCCTCCTCTATTCATCATCTTCACTTGATTTTAGTTCTAGTCCTAATTCTTGTATCTTAGCTTCTACTTCATCGAAGGATTTTTTACCGAAGTTTTTAATCTTAGATAAAAAGTCACTGTCTTTTTCGATGATATCACCAACTGTATTTAAGCCAGCCCTCTTTAAGCAGTTAAAGCTTCTTAAAGTTAAGTCTAGTTCTTCAACAGTTATTGATAATACTTGGTTATCTTCGCTATCATCTTCTTCTACTTCAACTTGAATTTCTTCATCTAAGTCTGGTAGTTCAGTAAAGAAATCTAGATAATTGATTAGGATTTGTGCTCCTTCAGAAACAGCTTCTTGAGGAGTAATTGTACCATTTGTCCAAACTTCTAATATAAGTTTATTATAGTCAATGATTTGTTCTACCCTAGTATTTTCAACTTGGTAGTTAACCTTTTTAACTGGTGTAAATGATGAATCTATTGCTATTAGTCCAATTGGGTCATCTTCAGACTTATTTTGGTCCGCTAGTGTATAACCTTTTCCATCTATTACATTAAGTTCCATATGAATAGAACCTTCATCGTTAACTGTACAAATATAATGGTCCTTATTAACGATTTCTAAATCGACTTCTCCTGTAATATCTCCAGCTGTAACTATTTTTGGACCTTGAACATCCAATCTCAATTTGATTGGATCTGAATGTTCAACAAGTTTCTTTATAGCTATACCTTTGATATTAAGAATTATTTCCGGCACATCTTCAATTACACCTTTTACAGTTGTGAATTCATGAAGAACACCTTCATCAAACTTGATACTAGAAATTGCTGTACCAGGTAATGATGAAAGTAAGACTCTTCTCAAGCTATTGCCAAGAGTCGTTCCATATCCCCTTTCAAGAGGAGAAAGAGTGAACTTTCCGTAATTAGTTTCTTCGTTTATATTTAGTATTTCAATTTTGGTGTTTAACTTATTTATCACGGATTTGCCTCCTGTGCTTTTATCAATTGTTATTACTTAGAGTACAATTCTACTATTAAACGTTCTTCAATTTCGAAATCTATATCTTCTCTTTCAGGTTTTGCTATAATTTTACCTTCTAGTTTTTCAGCGTCAACTGAAACCCATTTAGCTTGGTTCCAAACTTTTCCTTCTGTATTCTTAAAGATTTCTTTGCTCTTAGATTTTTCTGTAACTGTAATAACATCTTCAACTGAACAAGTATATGATGGAATATCTACCTTATGTCCATTTACTTGAAAATGACCATGAGAGATTAATTGCTTAGCTTCTGCTCTTGTCTTAGCAAATCCCATTCTATATATAACATTGTCAAGTCTTAATTCCAATAATAATAACAAGTTTTCACCTGTGATACCTGGCATCTTAGAAGCTCTTTCAAATAAAGCTCTGAATTGTTTTTCTAATACGCCATAAACGAATTTAGCTTTTTGTTTTTCTCTTAATTGTAAGCCGTATTCACTTAATTTGCCTGATCCTCTTTGAGGATTTCTATTGGATTTTTTATTGATACCTAATGCTTGAGGTTCAACACCTAAAGCCCTAGCTCTCTTTAATATTGGTCCTGTATACTTCGCCATAATTAAACCTCCTATTAAACTCTTCTTCTCTTAGGTGGTCTACAACCATTGTGTGGAATTGGAGTAACATCCTTAATCATGTTAACTTCTAATCCAGCTGCTTGTAAACTTCTTATAGCTGCTTCTCTTCCAGAACCTGGTCCTTTTACATATACTTCAACTGTCTTTAATCCATGTTCCATTGCTTTTTTAGCCGCTTCTTCTGCTGCTTGTTGAGCTGCAAAAGGAGTTGACTTTCTTGAGCCTTTAAATCCTAGTTGTCCTGCTGAAGCCCATGAAATTGCGTTTCCATTAAGGTCTGTCAATGTAACCATTGTATTATTAAAAGTAGAAACTATATGAGCTTGGCCTTGTTCAACGCTTTTTCTTTGTCTCTTTTTTACACGAGAAACACGTGCTTGTTTTTTAGTTGCCAATTAATGTTTCCTCCTCTTACTTCTTTTTACCTTTTCTAGTTCTCGCATTGTTCTTTGTGTTTTGACCTCTTACAGGTAGGTTCATTTTATGTCTACGACCTCTGTATGAGTTTATTTCACGAAGTCTCTTTATATTCATAGAAATATCTCTTCTCAAATCCCCTTCTAAGTGGAATTTAGATATTTGTTCTCTTATAGCAGCCAAATCTTGTTCAGATAAGTCTTTTACTCTAGTGTCAGGATTTACGCCTGCGTTTGCTAGAATTTCGTTAGATCTTGCTCTACCAATACCGAAAATATAAGTTAATCCGATTTCAACTCTTTTTTCTCTTGGTAAGTCTATTCCTGATATTCTTGCCAAATTCCTACACCCCCTATTATCCTTGTTTTTGTTTGTGTTTTGGATTTTCGCAAATTACCATAACTCTGCCTTTTCTTTTGATAATTTTGCATTTTTCACACATTTTTTTAACTGATGGTCTAACTTTCATTCAAAAGTTCCTCCTTACTTCTTTCTCCATGTAATTCTACCTTTTGTTAAATCGTAAGGTGATAATTCAACAGTTACTTTATCTCCAGGTAAAATTCTAATGTAGTTCATTCTTAACTTTCCAGATATATGAGCTGTTATTTGATGGCCATTTTCAAGTTCTACAATGAAGATTGTATTTGGTAAGGCATCTATAACAGTTCCCTCAACTTCTATTACATCTTTACTTGACATGAGTTAAGTTTCCTCCTGTATTTTCTTACTTGTAATTAACCTTCTAATTAAGGCATCATTAAAATTAATTTCATTCTTAATTTGATTGAAATTCTCGATGATTTCATTGTATTTTTGTAAGTGTTTTACTTTTTTCTTTTTAGGTTTATCTAGCTTTCTAAGCTTTCCATCAACCAATAAGACATACTCATCATCTAGGATTTCATAGACAATAAAGCATTCGCCCTTGTCCCTTCCTGATTTTGACTTGACTATTTGACCTACTGACAAATCACAGCTTTTATTGTTATTGATTCTCATATAACCTACATTTCTAGAGAATTCTTTACATCATTATAAACTTTTTCGATACTTTGGTTTCCATCAAAATAAAGTATCTTACCTTGTTCTTGATAGTAATCAACTAAAGGTTTTGTTTGTTTTTCGTAAATTTCAATTCTTGATTTTACAGTTTCTTCTCTGTCGTCAGGTCTTTGTATTAGATTAGTACCACACACATCACATACACCTTGAACCTTTGGTGGTTCGTTTGTTAAGTGATAGGAATGTCCACAATTTGGACAAACTCTTCTTCCGGATATCCTCTTAATAAGAGTTTCTGGATCCGCTTGGATATCAAGCACATAATCAACTTTACGTGAGTTTTCTTCCAACCACTTGTCCAAGGCTTCTGCCTGAACAAGGTTTCTTGGATATCCATCTAAAAGAAAACCATCTTTACAGTCATCTTCGCTTAATCTATCAAAAACTAAGCCATTAGTAAGGTCATCGCTTACTAATTCACCTCTTGCTAAAATATCCTTAACTTTTTTTCCTAATTCAGTTTCATTTTTAATATTCGCACGGAATATATCTCCTGTAGAAATATGAACTAGATTATAGTCAGCTACCATTCTTTTAGCCTGAGTTCCCTTTCCGGCCCCAGGTGGTCCTAATAAAATATAAATCATTATTTCACCTCTTACTTGTTTAAGAAACCTTTATAATGTCTCATTTGCATCATTGCTTCGACTTGTTTAATTGTTTCAAGAATTACTCCGACAGCGATGATTACAGATGTTCCTGCAAGTGTCAAATTCATGCCTAAAACTCTGGTAACTATTGTAGGTATAACAGCTAATATAGCAAGTCCTATAGCACCTATTAAAGTTACTCTATTTGTAATCTTTCCTAAATACTCGCTGGTTGGTCTTCCTGGTCTTATACCTGGTATAAATCCACCATATTGTTGAAGGTTCTTTGAATACTCAATAGGGTTAAATTGAATTGAGTTATAAAAATATGCAAATGCAATAATCAAGATAATTTGTAATAAAATAAATATTACTGTTCCAACCGGACCACCAAAACTAAAGTACTTGTTTACAAAATCAGCAAATCCACCACCGATGAATAATGCCAATGTTTGTGGCAATTGTAGTAATGATGATGCGAAGATTACTGGCATAACCCCTGACATATTAACCTTTAGAGGTATATGTGTAGATTGACCGCCATACATCTTTCTTCCGACTACTCTTTTAGCGTATTGTACAGGTATCTTTCTTTCACCTGAAGTAAGTATAATTACAAAAATAACTGTCGCAACAATTATCAAAATTACTGGTATTATTTTATATAGGTTTCTTGGATCAGCAGCTACTGCGCTTGCCCAAGCTAAAACTTCATTTGGAATTCTAGCGATAATTCCTAGGAAAATGATTAATGATAAACCATTACCAATACCCTTTTCACCTATCAAGTCTCCTAACCAAACTATAAACATTGCACCAGCTACTAAAACAAGCATAACTACAAATCTTTGAACGGTTGTTATGTCTTGAACTAAAGCTGCTCTAAATATACCATTAACATACGCGTACGCTTGAATAATAGCCAAGGCTAATGCTAAGTATCTAGTATACCTTTGAATCTTTTTCTTTCCTTCTTCTCCCTCTTTAGATATTTCTTCAAGGGCAGGTATAGCAAATGTTAGAAGTTGAATAACGATTGATGATGTGATATATGGTCCAACACCAAGTGCAAATACACCAAGTGATTCCAAGCCACCACCAGTAATTAAGTTTAACATTTGAAGGATAGTTCCCGTACCTCTTTCAAAGATGGCCTTTACAACTTCTGGTTGAATGTAAGGAACTGGTAATAACATACCAAGTCTAAATATTACAATCATATAGAAAGTAAAGATCATCTTTTCTCTTATTTCTTTAATCTTCCAGGCATTAGCTAGTGTCTTAAACATCTTAGATCACCTCAGCCTTTCCCCCTATAGAATTAATTTTCTCTTCTGCTGATTTTGTAAATTTATTAGCTTTAATAGTTAATTTCTTTTCTAAATCACCATTACCGAGAATTTTAATTCCATCTCTTGCCTTAGATTTTTTAACTAATCCAGTTTCAAGCAGTAATTCTAATGTAACTACAGTTCCATCTTCGAATCTATTTAAGTCTTTTAAATTTACTTCAGCATATTGCTTAGCAAATATGTTTGTAAAGCCTCTCTTTGGTAGACTTTGGAATAAAGGCATTTGACCACCTTCAAATCCAGGTCTTACTCCTCCACCTGATCTAGCATTTTGACCCTTGTGACCACGGCCTGATGTTTTTCCCCATCCTGAACCATGTCCACGGCCAAGTCTCTTTTTATCTTTAACCGCTCCACCAAGTGCTGGTTTTAAATCGTGTAATTTCATTTAAACCCTCCTACTCAACTTCTTTTACTTCTAGCATAAAGTGAATTGAGTCAATCATTCCTCTGATTGAAGCATTGTCTTCTTTAACAACAGTTTGACCCACTTTTCTAAGTCCTAAAGCTTCTGCTGTTTTTTTATGTTTGTCAAGTCTTCCTATTGTGCTTTTTACTAGTTTAATTTCTAATTTAGCCATGTCATCCTCCTAGTTTAGTATTTCTTCAACACTTTTACCACGAATCTTAGCTACTTCTTCTACAGTCTTAAGATTTCTTAAACCAGCCATTGTTGCATTGACAATACTTCTAGCATTTGAAGAACCAAGAGATTTAGCACGTACGTTTGTTATTCCAGCTAATTCGCATACCGCACGAACTGGACCACCGGCGATAACTCCAACCCCTTCTTTAGCAGGCTTTAATAGAACTCTACCAGCTCCATCAACACCAACTATTTCGTGAGGAATTGAACCATCAACGATAGATATTGTTTCAAGGTTCTTTTTAGCGTCTTCTATACCTTTTCTAATAGCTTCTGGAACTTCGTTAGCTTTACCAGTACCAACACCGATTCTGCCATTCTTATCTCCTACAACTACTAGAGCTGAGAATCTCATAGTTCTACCACCCTTAGCTACCTTTGTAACTCTGTTGATGGCAACTACTCTTTCTTCAAATTCAGTATTTGTATTATCTACTCTATTATTTCTCATGTTTCCTCCCGACTAAAATCTCAAACCAGTTTCTCTTGCTGATTCAGCTAGTTCTTTTACTTTGCCGTGATAGATGTATCCAGATCTGTCAAAAACAACTTCTTCGATACCCTTTTCAAGTGCACGTTTTGCAACTAACTCACCAACTTTTTTAGCTGATTCAACATTTGAACCTACTTTGTCATCTGCAAAAGCCTTGTCCAATGTAGATGCAGATGCAAGAGTCACACCGTTAACATCATCAATTATTTGAGCGTATATGTTTGCATTACTCTTAAATACACAAAGTCTTGGTCTTTCAGGAGTTCCGCTTAAATTTTTTCTAATTCTTTCATGTCTAGCCTTTCTGCTAGCATTTTTATTAAATCTTGCCAAATTAATACTCCTTTCTACTTACCAGTCTTTCCAACTTTTCTTCTGATGTATTCGCCTTCGTACTTAACTCCCTTGCCCTTGTAAGGTTCTGGCTTTCTCCAAGCTCTGATGTTAGCAGCGTAGTTACCAACTAATTGCTTGTCAATACCGCTTACCTTAATTGTTCTATCATCAGGAGTTTCAGTAGTAATACCTTCAGGATCTTCCATTACTATTGGATGTGAAAAACCTAAGTTAAGGTTTAACTTATTTCCTTGCTTTGAAGCTCTGTAACCAGTACCTTCAATCTTAAGTGTCTTAGAATATCCTTGAGTAACACCTATTACCATGTTGTCGATCAAAGTTCTATAAAGGCCATGTAACGCCTTAATTCTTTTATCTTCTGATGGTCTTTCTAAATTTAATACACCATCTTCTATATTTAACTTAAATTCACTGCCGATTTCTTGAGTTAAACTTCCCTTTGGTCCCTTTACTTCAACTAGACCATCGTTATATTTAATTTCAACACCAGCAGGTATAGTTATTGGTTTTAATCCAATTCTTGACATTTCTTCCTCCTTGTTGAAATACTACCAAACGTAGCAAATTACCTCGCCACCAACAGCTTCTTTTCTAGCTTGCTTATCAGTCATAACTCCTTTAGAAGTTGAAATTATCGCAATTCCTAGACCATTTAATACCTTTGGAACATCTTGAGATCCAACGTATACTCTTCTACCAGGTTTTGAAATTCTCTTTATACCTGAGATAGCTCTTTGGTCTTGAACGTATTTTAAATCAACTGTTATAACGCCTTGTTTGTCGTCTTCAGTCACATTATATCCTTTAATATAACCTTCGTCTAAAAGTATTTGAGCAAGGTCTTTTTTCATATTTGAAGCAGGGATTTCCACTGATTTATGCTTTGCACTGTTACCGTTTCTAATTCTAGTTAGCATATCTGCTATAGGATCAGTCATCATATTCTTTACCTCCTGTCAAATTACCAACTTGCTTTTCTTACGCCTGGAATCTCACCCTTGTAAGCTAATTCTCTAAAGCAAATACGGCAAATGCCATACTTTTTAAGAACAGAGTGAGGTCTTCCACAGATTTTGCATCTTGTATATTCACGAGTTGAAAATTTTTGTTTTCTCTTTTGTTTTGCTATCATTGACTTTTTTGCCATATAAAATCTCCTTACTTTTTAAAAGGCATTCCCATTAATGTTAAGAATTCTCTTGCTTCTTCGTCGGTTTTAGCAGTTGTAACTATAACAACGTCCATACCTCTGATTTGTTCAATTTTGTCGAATTCAATTTCAGGGAATATTAACTGTTCCTTGATTCCAAGTGAATAGTTTCCTCTACCATCGAATGATGTATTGGATACACCTCTAAAGTCTCTAACTCTCGGTAATGAAATGTTTACTAGCTTATCAAAAAATGATTCCATTTTTTCGCCACGTAATGTAACTTTACAACCGATTGCTTGACCTTCACGTAATTTGAAGTTCGCTATAGATTTTTTTGCTCTTGTAATTACTGGAGCTTGACCAGTTATAATCTTTAATTCTTCAACTGCGCTTTCTAGTAATTTAGCATTTTCCTTAGCTTCTCCCAAGCCTATATTAACAACAATCTTTTCAAGCTTTGGCACTTGCATTGGGTTCTTATATTCGAACTTTTTCATCATTGCAGGCAAAACTTCTTGATTGTACTTTTCTTTAATTCTAGAAGTCATTTCTTCCTCCTTCTATTAGTCTAACTTTTCGCCAGTCTTAACGTCTACACGAACTTTTTTACCGTCAATAACTTCAGTTCTAGTTCTAACGCCCTTACCTGACTTTTCACTGTATAATAAAACGTTTGAAGCGTGGATTTTTCCTTCTGTTTCAAGCTTTCCGCCTGGTTCATTGATTGATTTAGGCTTTTGATGCTTAGTTACCATGTTTACGCCTTCAACGATTACTCTATTTTCACTTGGAAATGCTTTAAGTACTTTACCAACTTGGCCTTTGAACTTGCCAGTCATTACTTGTACCTTATCACCAGTCTTAATATGCATTTCTATCCTCCTTATAACACTTCAGGTGCTAATGAGATAATCTTCATGAATCCCTTAGCCCTTAATTCTCTTGTTACAGGTCCAAATATACGTGTACCAACTGGGTTTTTGTCTTCTTTAACAATTACAGCAGCGTTGTCGTCGAATTTGATGTATGATCCATCTTCTCTGTCGATTCCGCTAACAGTTCTAACTATAACTGCCTTAACAATTTGACCCTTTTTAACTACGCCACCTGGTGTTGCTTGTTTAACTGTACAAACAACTACGTCACCTACGTTAGCGTACTTTCTCTTAGTTCCACCTAAAACTCTTATAACTAGTAGTTCTTTTGCACCTGAATTGTCTGCAACTCTCATACGACTCTCAACTTGAATCATTTGATCCTCCTTTCCAGAAATAAGACTATTTAGCTTCTTCTAATACTTCAACAAGTCTATATCTTTTTGTCTTAGATAATGGTCTTGTTTCCATAACAAGTACTTTGTCACCAACGTTAGCAACATTTCCCTCATCGTGAGCTTTTATTTTCTTACTTTTCTTTATATGCTTTAAGTATACAGGATGTTTAACCATAGTAGAAACTTCTACAACAATAGTTTTGTCCATCTTGTCTGATACAACTATACCTATCTCAGTTCTTCTATTGTTTCTTTCCATAGGTTATGCCTCCCTACTAATGTTTTTTTCTCTTTCAGTAATAATTGTCTTTACTCTAGCGATATCTTGCTTTACTGCACCAATTGAAGCAAAATTTTCGATTTGGCCAGTTGCAGCTTGGAATCTTAAGTTAAACAATTCTTCCTTTAAGCTATCTAATTTGTCGTTTAATTCTTGGTCAGATAATTTTCTAATTTCTTGAGCCTTCATTATTCTCCAACCTCACTTTCTCCGATTCCTAGACGAGCAACGAACTTAGTTTTTATAGGTAGCTTAGCCGCTGCAAGTCTCATAGCTTCTCTAGCTACTTCTTCACTAACACCGGTCATTTCGAATAGGATTCTACCCGGTTTAACTACAGCAACCCAGTATTCTGGAGAACCTTTACCGGAACCCATTCTAACTTCTGCTGGTTTCTTTGATACAGGCTTGTCTGGGAAAATCTTAATCCAAACATTTCCGCCTCTCTTAATATATCTTGTCATAGCCCTTCTTGCTGCTTCTATTTGATTAGAAGTAATCCAGCTAGGTTCTAATGCTTGAAGACCATAATCGCCATAAGCTAATTGGTTTCCTCTTTGCGCAGTACCTTTCATTCTACCTCTATGAACTCTACGACGCTTTACCCTTTTAGGCATTAGCATAATAATTCCTCCTTTACCTACAAATAACTAAGCTTCTTGTTCAGCCTTGTTATTAGGTTTATTGTAGTTTTTGTTACTACTTCTTCTTTTGAAGTTTCTATCTTGTTTACCGTCTCTACCCTTGTTTCTATTGTCTCTTCTGTTGTTAGGTCTTTTTGACTTAACATCTTCTACTGATTTTTTACCTGGTAGAACTTCACCCTTGTTTATCCAAACTTTAACACCAAGCTTACCATAAGTTGTGTCTGCTTCAGCAAAACCATAATCTATATCAGCTCTTAGTGTTTGTAGAGGGATATTTCCTTCTGAATATCCTTCAGTTCTAGCCATGTCAGCTCCACCAAGTCTTCCTGAAACTTGAGTCTTAATACCCTTAGCTCCAGCTTTCATTGTTCTTTGGATAGCTTGTTTCATAGCTCTTCTGAAAGTAATTCTTCTTTCAAGGTTTTCTGCAATCTTTTCAGCAACTAATTGTGCGTTTGTATCTTGGTTTCTGATTTCTTCTACATTTACGATTGCTTGTTTATTTGTTAATTTTTCAATATCCGCTCTAAGTTTATCTACACCTGCTCCAGCCTTTCCTATAACCATACCTGGCTTTGCTGTGTAAATAGTAACTTTAACTCTATTTAATGTTCTTTCAACATCAATCTTAGCTACTCCAGCTTCGAATTGAGTTTTCTTAACGTATTCTCTTATCTTGTGGTCTTCAACTAGTAGGTCCCCAAAATCTTTTTTATCTGCAAACCATTTTGAATTCCAATCTTTGATAACCCCAACTCTTAAACCATGTGGATTAACTTTTTGACCCATTAGTTTCCTCCTACTCTACTTCTTTTACTATCACACCAACGTGTGATGTTCTCTTTAGTATTGGATAAGCAGAACCCTTAGCTTTAGGTCTGTATCTTTTCATTGTTGGTGCATCATTTGCCCAAGCTGAATCAACTACTAAATTATCTCTATTCAAACCAAAATTGTTTTCGGCATTTGCTATCGCTGATTTTAAAACGTCTTCTAAAATCCTAGCACCTTTCTTTGGAGTAAATTTTAGAATGGATAATGCTTCATCCACTTGCTTTCCTTTTATTTCTCTACAAATAAAATGAACTTTTCTTGGAGAAATACGTACGTACTTTGCTTCTGCTCTTGCTATCATACTATCCCCCTTATCTTACCTTGCTAGACTTGTCTGATCCAGCATGTCCTCTATATGTTCTAGTAGGAGCAAATTCACCTAACTTATGTCCTACCATGTCATCTGTTATATATATTGGCACGTGTTTTCTGCCATCATGAACCGCGATTGTGTGTCCTACGAATTCTGGAAAAATTGTTGAACGTCTTGACCAAGTCTTAATTACTTTCTTTTGGTCATCTTTATTTAAAGCTTCCACTTTTTTCATTAAGTGGTCGTCACAAAATGGTCCCTTTTTTAGAGATCTTCCCATTATATACCTCCTACAGGATTACTTACTTCTTCTTCTTATGATATCTTTATTAGATTTCTTCTTAAGTGTTCTTGTCTTAACACCACGAGATTTCTTACCCCAAGGTGTCATCGGAGCAACTCTACCAACAGGAGTTCTACCTTCACCACCACCGTGTGGGTGATCTACTGGGTTCATTGCAGATCCTCTAACATGAGGTCTCTTACCTAGGTATCTCTTCTTTCCAGCCTTACCTAAAGTGATAAGTTCGTGATCGATGTTACCAACTTGACCGATTGTAGCTCTACATTCAAGCATTACTCTTCTGATTTCGCCAGAAGGTAATTTGATGATTGCATACTTGCCTTCCTTAGCAGCTAATTGAGCAACAGCACCAGCTGTTCTTGCTAATTGGCCACCCTTACCAGGCTTTAATTCGATGTTATGAACATTTGTACCAACTGGAATGTCTTTAAGCTTCTTAGCATTTCCTACCATGATATCAGCATTTTCACCAGATTCGATCATAGTGCCAACCTTTAATCCCTTTGGAGCTAAGATGTATCTCTTTTCACCATCTACGTAGTTGATTAATGCAATGTTAGCAGTTCTATATGGATCGTATTCTATAGATGCTACCTTTCCAGGAATGCCATCTTTATTTCTCTTGAAATCAATTATTCTATATTTTCTCTTAACACCGCCGCCTCTAAAACGAAGTGTTGTTCTACCGTAGTTATTTCTTCCGCCTGTCTTGCTTAGGCTAATTGTCAATGATTTTTCAGGTGTAGACTTTGTAATTTCTTCAAAGTTTGACACGCTCATTGAACGAAGTCCAGCAGAAGTCGGTTTAAATTTCTTAATTCCCATTTATATCCTCCAGTCTAACTAGATGTTTTCGAAGAATTCAATAGTCTTAGAACCTTCCTTAAGTGTTACTATCGCTTTTTTCCAGTCGATTCTCTTTCCTACCTTCATTCCAACTCTTTTAGTTTTTCCTAACATATTCATAGTGTTTACACTTTCAACTTGTACTCCATCAAATATAGCTTCAACAGCCTTTTTGATTTCTGACTTGTTAGCATCCTTAGCTACTCTGAATGTGTATTTGTTTTCGTTTAATAAATCCATAGACTTTTCAGTTACTATTGGAGATAAAACTATATCGTATGGTGATTTCATTAGATGAATACCTCCTCAGTTGTCTTTACTGCATCTTGAGTCATTATTAAAGAATTGTATTTTAGAAGGTCATATACGTTGATGTTGTTTACAACTTCTACCTTAACACCAGCTATATTTCTAAATGACTTATAAACATTTTCGTTTCCTTCATTAATAACTACCATAGCCTTCTTATCAGCCTTGATGTTATTTAAGATTGTCTTTGCTTGTTTAGTAGAGATTTCATCCAAGTTCAATGAATCCAAAACAATTAGTTCGTTTTCGTTAACTTTAGATGTCAATACTGACTTAAGTGCTAATCTTCTAACTTTCTTTGGTAGTCTATAAGAATAATCTCTTGGTTTTGGTGCAAATACAATTCCACCACCTCTCCATTGAGGTGCTCTTATTGAACCTTGTCTTGCTCTACCAGTTCCTTTTTGTCTCCAAGGCTTCTTTCCGCCCCCTCTAACTTCAGCTCTAGTCTTAGCAGATTGAGTTCCTTGTCTCTTGTTAGCTAATTGGTTTTTAACCACTTCATAAACTACATGCTCATTTACATCTATTCCAAATATTTGTTCAGATAGATCAATATTTCCTACTTGTTCACCTTTAATATTTAATACATTAACATTAGGCATATTCTATCCTCCTTCCTATTTAGAAACCTTTATAGTTTCTTTAATAGTAACAAGTCCACCCTTAGGTCCAGGAATAGCTCCTTTAATAAGTAGTAAGTTTTTGTCTACATCAACTCTTACAACTTCCAAGTTTTGTACTGTCACTCTTTCATTTCCCATCTTACCAGAGCCTTTTCTACCTTTGAAAACTCTAGCTGGATAAGAACCAGCAGATCTAGCACCTGCAACTCTGTGAGATTTTGAACCGTGTGCTTCAGGTCCTCTGCTGTAGTTATGTCTCTTTATAGAACCTTGTGTTCCCTTACCTTTTGAAGTACCAATTACATCTACGTGTTGGTTAGCTTCAAAGATATCTACTTTAAACTCTTGACCAAGTTCAAAGCCTTCTGTTGAATCAACTCTGAATTCTCTTAGGTGTTTCTTTAATTCAACACCAGCTTTTTCAAAGTGTCCCTTCATTGGTTGGTTAGCGTGTTTTTCTTTTCTTTCTAAGTAACCAACTTGAACCGCGTTATATCCGTCAGTTTCTTCAGTCTTAATTTGTGTTACAACTATTGGGCCTGCTTCAACTACTGTTACTGGAATTACAACTCCATTTTCATCAAATAGTTGAGTCATACCTAGTTTTTTTCCTAAAATACCTTTCACTGTATTCCTCCTCATCTTACATTGGATTGCTTGGCAATCATACTAAGCAAGCTATTAAAGCTTGATTTCTATATCTACACCAGCTGGTAGATTTAGCTTTTTAAGAGCGTCTAATGTCTTTGCATTAGGATTGATGATATCAATTAATCTCTTGTGTGTTCTTTGTTCAAATTGTTCTCTAGAATCTTTGTACTTATGAACAGCACGGATAATTGTTATCTTTTCAATTTCTGTTGGTAGAGGTATTGGACCTGAAACTTCAGCTCCTGATCTCTTACATGCTTCTACGATTTTTGAAGCTGATAAATCAATAACTTCATGGTCGTAAGCTCTTAATCTGATTCTAATTTTTTGTTGTTTCGCCATTATTTCCTCCTTGCGTAACTCCTGCGCTTCCGCCATACTCTTACCCGGGTGTACCAAGACCGGCCTATAAAAAAATCTGAATAAGACGAAATTCGCTCAATTTATAATTGAACTAACTCAGTGTGAATTCCCCTTGAATGCTTAAGAAGTTCGCATTAAGGCAACCTCCCACTTCATCGCTAAAATTCAGTACTTGAATATATTACAGAAATTCCCTAATAATTGCAAGGAAAATTTTAAATCTTTTATCTTTCACAGTTAACTTGTTAAATATTTTTAACTTATTCTTATTTAATACATAAATTAAACAATTTTCCTAACCTATTGATATAATATTGATAATTATGTACAATTAAATCAAGTTTAACAACATAGATTTGTGATTGTATACATATATGATTATTTTCTTCTTTTAATTTTGATTTTTCTAAAACTCTATGTGTTAAATGATAAATCGGTAATGATTTAGAGGCTTTCGCTTCTTATTCATTACCTTTTTTATTGCGTATTTCTTAAATATGACTTCTTTGTGTGGTATTATTAAGTCATAATAATAAGGAGGAAATTATGGAATTCGAAAAATTAGAGATGAAGAAAAAGTCTGTTTGGCAACAAATAGATCAAGATGAATATGATGAAATTTTCGCCTATAGCGAAAGATATAAAAATTTTTTAGACCAAGCGAAAACCGAAAGAGAAGCTTGCAAATATATAGTTAAAGAAGCTGAAAAAAGAGGTTTTATCCCACTTGAAGAAGCTATAAAGTCACCGATAAAAAGAGGTGATAAAATATACCTTAATAATAAGAATAAATCAGCAGTCTTATTTGTAATGGGTGAAGATATAGAAGAAGGAATGAATATAGTTGGATCTCACATAGATGTTCCTAGGCTAGATCTTAAGCAAAACCCTCTTTACCAAGATGGTGAGCTTGCCTTGTTTAAAACCCACTACTATGGTGGAGTTAGAAAATACCAATGGCCTACTATTCAATTAGCTCTTCATGGCCTTATTTACAATGCTAAGGGAGAAAAAATAGAACTTTCTATAGGAGAAAAGGATGAAGACCCTGTCTTTTACATCAATGACCTCCTACCCCACCTAGCAGCAGACCAAAATCAAAAAAAGCTTTCAGAAGGAATCGAAGGTGAAAAGTTAAATGTTGTTGTAGGACATTCAAGCTATGGTATAGATGAAGAAAATGCTGATAAAAATCCTATAAAGAAACTTATATTAAAATATTTAAATGAAAAATATGGGATAATTGAAGAAGACTTTCAAATCGCCGAATTAGAAATCGTTCCAGCTGCTAAGGCAAGAGATGTTGGCTTCGATAGGTCGCTAATTGCTGCACACGGCCATGACGACAGGGTTTGTTCATACGCTAACTTAGAGGCAATCTTTGAAGTTGAAAATCCGCAAGTAACTGCTGTGTCCCTACTTGTAGACAAGGAAGAAATCGGGTCTGTTGGTAATGCATCTATGAATTCACACTTCTTTGAAGATGCTGTAGCAGAAATCCTACACGCCAACGGCAATAGCTCAAATGTAGCAGTCCGCAGAGCTCTTAGAAATTCAAAAGTCCTATCAGCTGACGTAACAGTAGCAGTTGACCCAGACCATAAGGAAGTCACAGAAGACATGAACGCAGCAAAACTTGGCTATGGTATTGCTATGGCAAAATATACTGGAGCTCGTGGTAAGGGCGGTTCAAATGATGCTAATGCAGAATTTTTACAAGAAATAAGAAAGACTTTCGCCGACAATAATATTATCTGGCAAACAGGAGAACTTGGAAAGGTTGACCAAGGCGGCGGCGGGACAATCGCCTATATACTTGCAAATTACGGTGCTGAAGTTGTCGACATGGGAACAGCCATGCTTTCAATGCACGCACCTGTTGAACTCGTATCAAAAGCAGATGCATACATGACTAAAAAAGCCTATGCAGCTTTCTTAAAATAAGCATTTTAAATATAAAATAAGGTAGTGTAACAAATAAGTCTTAGCTTATTTAGACCACTACCTTTCTTATT
>CAYFNZ010000017.1:0-5387 GCA_964344625.1 uncultured Peptoniphilaceae bacterium
ATGCACTTGCTATAGCCTTATCTGCATCAGCATTAGCTTCAAATGTCGCATATGCGGCTGGCACTAGTAAAAGTTACGAAGTTGTTGAACCAGTTTATGTTAGATCAGGTATGGGAAGTAATTATAGTAAATTAGGAACAAATTACCGTGGCAGCATTATAGATGCTGTAAGAGAAGGTGATTGGTTAAAATTTGATTATAATGGAAAAACAGGTTACTCACATGTGAATTATTATAAAGAAGCTAGCTCAAGCAGCTATAGGAATTACCAAGCAGTTGAATCTGTTTATGTAAGGTCAGGCAAGGGTTCCGGCTACTCAATACTTGGAACAATTTATTCAGGTAGGGTGGTAAATGCTGTAAGAGAGGGCGACTGGTTAAAGTTCACTTATGGTGGCAAGACTGGTTACTCACACGCAAATTTTTATAAACAAACTTCTTCAAGCGCTCAAACATCAAGCTCTCAAAGCCCAAGAAATTACATGGCTAACTACACAGTAAATGTAAGAGCTGGTAAGGGAACAGGATATGAAATTCTTGGTACTTTACCTACTGGAACAGTAATCAATGCTGTAAGAGAAGGTGACTGGTTGAAGTTCACTTATAACGGCAGGACAGCTTATACAGCTGCAGCTTACTACCAAGTAACAAACCAATCTGTAACAAGTGGTTATGATAAGCCATCAATACCTTCAACTAGTGCAAATTCAAGTGCTAGTAAGGCAGCCGCAATAGTTAGGTCAAAGGTTGGTTATCCATATTACTTTGGAGCTGCTGGTCCAAATTCATTTGATTGTTCAGGACTTACAATGTTTGCCTACTCAAGTGTAGGAGTAAGTATCCCTAGAGGAGCTCAAGCACAAAGTAGAATTGGTACTACAGTTTCATATAGCAATATGAAGCCAGGAGACTTAATATTCTTCGGTTCATATGAAGATACCTACCATGTAGCTATGTATGTAGGTAATGGACAAATAGTTCATGCATCTACACCTTCAACAGGAGTTATCATGGACTCAGTTGACAATGTATGGATTAGAAATAACTACTACACAGTAAAAAGAATAGCTAACTAAATATAATTGAAATTATGGGGATTGGATGAAAATCTAGTCCTCTTTTTTTGTGCCCTGGCATAAATGATGAATGGAAAAATATGGCAAAAAGTGATATGATTTAATCTAGCAGAAAAAATGGAGGACGTATGTATAAACTATCTTGTAATCAGCTTTATGATCAATATAATAATTATTTGAAAAATCTACTAAAGGAATCGGGTAAGAAAGCAAAGTTATTGACCATAAGAGTTGGAGAAGACTTAGGAGCTATATCTTATGAAAAGTCCTTAATTAAGCATTGCCAAAATTTGGGCTTAGAGATTGAGACCATTATCTTGCAAGAAAATATCGAAGAAGAAAAGGTAATTTCCTGCATTGATAGGGCCAACGAGGATGAGTCAGTAAATGGGATTTTAATATTTCAACCCATGCTTGGCGATTATGATAAAGATTATGTTTTGCAAAGAATTGATGCAAAAAAAGACGTTGATGGAATAACATTTGACAATAAGAGCAAGATATTAGAGCTTAAGGATAAGAGAAATATACCTGCGACAGCTAGCGCAATCCATCATTTTATCAAGTCCGAACTTGAAGATATTACCGGCAAGGATGTCTTAATTATTAATAGGTCGCATATCATTGGAATTCCACTATTCTTTTTGCTTGAAAAGGACAACGCGACTGTTACAGTAGCCCATTCAAGAAGTAAAAATATAGAAGGGTTGATGAAGGACAAGGACATTATTATCACTGCTGTTGGCAAAAGTGAAATATTTAAGCCAGATGAATTAAAAGAAGGTGCCATTATTATAGATATGGGGATTTCCCAAAATGCTCAAGGCAAGTATACAGGAGATATGGACCTGGAATCAATCAAGGACAAAAACATTGGTTACATGCCTTCAATAGGGGGAATCGGAAAAATTACAAGAAATATTATTATTGAAAATACAACAATCAATAGCTTAGGAGAAGATTATGGAAGATAAAAAAATCGTATTAAGTTTAGTTCAACCTTCAGGGGACCTTACCTTAGGTAACTACTTGGGGGCTATGAAAAACTTTTTAAATTTTCAAGATGAGTATGAATGCTATTTTGGAGTAGCTGACCTACATTCTATTACCGTGCCGCAAGTACCAAAGGACCTTAGGAGAAGGACCAAGGAAGTAATAGCCCTATACCTGGCTATAGGACTTGATCCTAACAAGGTAAGTGTCTTTGTTCAATCACAGGTGGTAGAACACTTGCAATTATATTGGGTCCTAAATTCAATATCCTATATGGGACAACTTTCCAGGATGACCCAATTTAAGGAAAAATCACAAAAGAGTGAAGAAAACCTAAACGCTGCCCTTTTCACCTATCCAAGTTTGATGGCGGCAGATATTCTTATCTACAATGCTGACTACGTTCCAATTGGGGATGACCAAAAACAACATATGGAACTTGCTAGAGACCTTGCAGAAAGATTCAATAGCAGGTATTCGGAAACATTTACTGTGCCAGAAGGTATGATAAACAAGTCTACAAAAAGGATTATGAGCTTAAAAAATCCTGAAGTAAAAATGAGCAAGTCAGATCCTGACAAGAATTCCTGCATTTTCATTTTGGATGAGCCAAGTGCCATCAGAAAGAAAATAAAGGGAGCTGTAACCGACTCAGAAGCTAACTTTGCCTACAACGACCAACAAAAGGGCCTTAAAAACCTAATAGACATGTATTGCGCCCTTTCTAACCTAGGTGCAGACGAGGTCGTAGAAAAATACAAGGGGTCTTCTTATGCCCAATTTAAGGATGACTTGGCTGAATTAGTTGTAGCAACCCTTAGTCCAATTCAAGAAAGGTATAAGGAGTATATCAATGACGGCAAATACCTTGATACCATACTTGAAGAAGGCATGATTAAGGCAAAAAGAAGGGCAAGCAAGATAGTCAGCAAGGTTTATAGGAAGGTTGGTTTCTACCAATTAGGAAGAAAGTAAAGATAGAAGGTAAATTATGAAAATATTAAAAGGACTATTGAAAATACTTGTCTTTTTAGGTCTTGTATTATTAGTCTGGTACTTTGGGTCAATAGCATTTTACAAGATGACTATTGAAGCCGAACCTGTCCCAATTGTCAAGGAAAATGTCGAAGCGTCCTACCTAGATGAGGGCAATAAGATAAAGCCTACTAAGAAGAACGAATTGCTCTTCTTACTGGCTGGAACTGACCAAAATAGCGGGGATTCAAGCGGTATGACCAGGACTGACACCCTGATGCTTTTTAAGGTTAACTTCTCCAAGGGGACTATAAATCAAATTTCGATTCCTAGAGATACCATGGTTCTAGTCGATGGAGATTACACAAAAATCAACCACGCATCAGCATATGGACAAATTCCACTTACCATGAAAACTATAAGGGACTGGCTGGATATAGACCTAGACTATTATCTAAAGGTAAATTTCGAGTCTGTAATCGCCCTAGTTGACCTAGTAGGTGGGGTTGAAATAGATGTGCCTGAAGTCGTAGCTGAGGGCATAAATGTCGCTCCTGGACTTCAAAAGTTAAACGGCAAGCAAGCCTTGGACTTCGTAAGGTTCAGAAAGGGCTACCTAACCGGAGATATTGGAAGGGTAGAAGCTCAGCAAAATTTCATGGAGCAAGTTATAAGTAAAATGCTTACTACAAAGAATTTGCTTAGGTCTCCAATCCTAATTAACATCTTATACAACCAAGTTGATACTAATATTCCAAAGTCAATGATAATTTCCAAGCTATTTTCAGTAAGTAAATTCTCATCTGATAAGTTTACAAAAGACATGATACCAGGTTATGGTGACTATATAGATGGCATCTCTTACTACCTATATGATAAAGAGGAAACCATAGACCTAAGAGACCAATACTTTAGTGACTATAGACTAAATGGTGTCAACTACCTAGACAACGAAGACTATTAAACGATAATTAAAGAGTTAGATTCACACTATCCTAAATAGTATCTAACTCTTTTCTAGTTTAAATATTTGCTTGCTATTGACAATATTTCCCATCAATAATATATTAATTTTATTAACAATCTATTAGCCGACCCGCTAATTAATTTGTTAGAAATATTTCTAGAAAGGAAAACTTATGAAAACATTAAAAGGTTTTATGATAATATTTTTATGTTTATTCTTAGGTGAAATGATTAGAGAATTCGTCAATTTCCCAATCCCAGCTGTAGTTTATGGCATGCTGATCCTTTTATTGGCACTTCTTACCAAAGTGATAAAGGTAGAAGATGTCGAGAAGGTCGGAGATGGCCTGCTTGAAAACCTGGCCTTCCTATTTTTACCAGTTACAGCCATGCTTATAGATCAGTTAGATATCTTAGGTAAGAACATTCTACCTATCTTTGTAATCCTATTTACTTCTTTGGTTCTAACCATGGGGGTTACAGGAAAAGTAGTAGAATTTTTCCAAAAGGGAGGCGAAAAAGATGACAAACTTAATTAAATCACCCTACTTTGGAATCCTGCTTTCGCTTTTAGCCTACATCCTAGCCCTAAAAATTTCAAAGAAAGTAAAAAGTCCCTTGGCAAATCCCTTGCTGCTTTCCCTAATCTTTGTTATGGCCTTTTTGAAAATCTTTAACATTTCCTATACAGACTATAACAATGGGGGCAAGTACATCAGCTTTCTTATAGCTCCAGCTACAGTTGCCATGGTAATCAACCTATATAAAAATTTTGACCTCTTCAAGAAAAATGCCTTTCCAATCTTTATGGGCATTCTTGCCGGAGTCATAACCTCAGTCCTTAGTGCCTACTTGCTATCTACAGCATTTGGCCTAAGCCCAGAACTAAAAATATCAATGATTCCAAAATCCCTAACAACCGCAATAGCGAGTGCCGTTGCTGAAGAATACGGTGGAATCGTACCAATTACAATCGTAGGAGTAATGGTATCAGGAATAGGTGGGGCAGTAATTGCTCCAAGTGTAATCAAACTCTTTAGGATAAAAGACCCAGTAGCCCAAGGAGTCTGCATAGGAACCTCATCCCATGCCGCAGGAACCTCCAAAGCCATAGAAATGGGCGAAATCCAAGGCGCCATGAGCGGCCTAGCCATAGCCCTAGCAGGCTTTATCTCAGTAATACTAATACCGATAATATTGGCAATATTTTAAAAACAGAACTCCAGTTGGCTGCTATATCGCTGCCGCGAATTCATCGCTGCGCTGGAGTTCTGTTTTTATAATAAGGTGTACTTGGGGTCTGAGAATTGTAGAAAGAAGGATGGCAGGACTTGGTCCTGCCTACATTTTTGACACCAGCGTGTCCTGTTTATAGGT
>CAYFNZ010000017.1:5487-18307 GCA_964344625.1 uncultured Peptoniphilaceae bacterium
TGGCAGGACTTGGTCCTGCCTACATTTTTGACACCAGCGTGTCCTGTTTATAGGTAGTAGTTTAACTGGGGCCTGCCAAAATTTATATAAAAAAGAAGAACTCTAGCGCTGCGCTAGAGTTCTCTTTATGTTATTTTAATTAGTTTTGTTTTTCTTTGATTGCTTTTTGTGCTGCAGCTAGTCTTGCTATTGGCACTCTGAATGGAGAGCATGATACGTAGTCTAAGCCGATTTCGTGGCAGAATTCTACTGTATTTGGTTCACCACCGTGTTCACCACAGATTCCTAGGTGTAGGTCTGATCTTGTTGCTTTTCCTAGCTTTACTGCTGTCTTCATTAGTTGGCCAACGCCTTTTTGGTCAAGTACTTGGAATGGGTCTTTTTCGAAGATGCCTCTGTTTACATATTCTGCTAAGAACTTACCAGCGTCATCTCTTGAGAAACCATAAGTCATTTGAGTTAAGTCGTTTGTACCGAATGAGAAGAATTCAGCTTCTTCAGCGATTTCATCAGCAAGTAGACAAGCTCTTGGGATTTCCATCATTGTACCTACTAGGTATTTTAATTCTTGGTTGTTTTCTTTTAATAGGCTTTCAATTTCTTCAACGATTGATTCCTTAACAACCTTTAATTCCTTTGGATCTCCTGCAAGTGGAATCATGATTTCAGGTACTATGTTGATACCTTCTTCTTTAACTCTTAAAGCTGCCTTGATGATAGCTCTAGCTTGCATCTTGTAGATTTCAGGATAAGTAATAGCAAGTCTTAGACCCCTGTGACCAAGCATTGGGTTAACTTCTGCTAGTCCTGCGATAGTGTTGTTAATTTCTTCTACAGTAAGTCCCATTTCATCAGCAAGAGCCTTGATTTCATCAGCTCCGTGAGGAACGAATTCGTGTAGAGGTGGGTCTAATAGACGAACTGTTACAGGAAGTTCCTTCATAACCTTGTAGATTTCATAGAAGTCTTCTTCTTGGATTGGTTCAATCTTAGCTAATGCTTTTTCTCTTTGTTCAGTTGTCTTTGAAAGGATCATTTCTCTAACTGCTTGGATTCTGTCAGCAGCGAAGAACATGTGTTCAGTACGGCATAGACCGATACCTTCAGCTCCTAGGTCAACTGCTTGTTGAGCATCTCTTGGAGTATCAGCGTTTGTTCTAACGTTTAGAGTTCTTGCTTCGTCAGCCCATTGCATGAATGTTGCGAAGTTTCCTGATAATTGAGGATCTTGAGTTTCAAGGTCAGCAGCGTAAATAGCACCAGTTGAACCATCTAGAGAAATTATATCTTTTTCAGTTAAAACAGTTCCATCTACTGTAACTGTCTTAGCTTGTTCGTTAACTACAACGTCATGAGCACCAGCTACACAGCACTTACCCATACCTCTTGCAACTACAGCTGCGTGAGATGTCATACCACCTCTAGAAGTAAGGATACCCTTTGCTGAAGCCATACCTTCAAGGTCTTCTGGAGAAGTTTCAGTTCTAACAAGGATTACTGATTCGCCTTGAGCAGTTCTTTGAGCTGCGTCCTTAGCGTTGAAAGAAATATATCCCTTTGCAGCTCCTGGAGATGCAGCTAAACCTTTAGCTAGAGGAGTATTTTCTTTTAATGCCTTGCTTGAGAATGTTGGATGAAGTAATTGGTCTAAAGCGTTTGGTTCAACCATTAATAAAGCTTCTTCTTTAGTTCTCAATCCTTCGTTTACTAGGTCAACTGCTACGTTAACAGCAGCTTGAGCAGTTCTCTTACCATTTCTAGTTTGAAGTAAGAATAACTCACCATTTTCTATAGTAAACTCAAGGTCTTGCATATCTCTATAGTGTTTTTCAAGCTTTTCAGCTGTGTCGTGGAATTCTTTGTAAACTTCTGGCATTTGTTCTCTTAGGTGGTCGATAGGGTTAGGAGTTCTGATACCTGCTACTACGTCTTCACCTTGAGCGTTCATTAGGTATTCGCCGTAAAGTTTGTTTTCACCTGTGGATGGGTCTCTTGAGAATGCTACCCCTGTACCTGAAGTTTCGCCCATGTTACCAAATACCATTGATTGAACGTTAACTGCAGTACCTAAGTTGTGAGGGATGTCATTCATTCTTCTATATAAAATAGCTCTTTCGTTGTTCCAAGAAGCAAATACAGCTTCAATAGCCTTTTCAAGTTGTTCTTCTGGATCTTGTGGGAAGTCAACGCCTAAAGCATTCTTGTAAACTTTCTTGAATCCATCAACTACATCCTTTAATTGGTCAGCAGTTAAGTCAGAGTCAAGCTTAGCACCAACTTCTTCTTTCTTTCCGTCAAGAACTTCATCAAATAAAGCCTTGTCAACTCCCATAGCTACATCTGCAAACATTTGGATAAATCTTCTGTAAGCATCGTATGCAAATCTTTCATTGCCTGAGTTTTCAGCAACTGCCTTAACAGCTACGTCGTTAAGACCTAAGTTAAGAATAGTATCCATCATACCTGGCATTGAGAATACTGCACCTGAACGAACTGAGAATAGTAGTGGGTTAGTGTTGTCTCCAAAAACCTTTCCTAATCTTTCTTCAGTTTCCTTAATGTGTTCTTTAACTTCTTCGATTAATTCAGGCCAAAGTTTAGCACCTTCATCATAGTATCTGTTACAAGCTTCTGTTGTTACAGTAAAACCATAAGGAACGTTGATTCCTAAATTAGTCATTTCGGCAAGGTTGGCACCTTTACCGCCTAGAAGGCTTTTCATATCTTTGTTGCCTTCGTTAAAACCATAAACGTATTTCTTATTCATCGTTTACCCCTTTCTTACTTTTTATTGTATTAATAATAACATCTGCTGTTTCCTCAATAGAAATTGAAGTAACATCGATAGTTTTACAACCGATTTTATCAATTATGCCCTTGGCATAGCTTATTTCCTCACTAATCCTATCTTTACTCGCATACATGGAATCCGGAGGAAGGCCTAAGTTTTTTAGCCTTTCTTTTCTAATAGATGAGAGCCTGTCAGGGTCCATTTCTAAGGCGAAGATTTTGTTTTTATCTATTTTATATAAATTCTCTGGAACATTTACCTCTGGAACGAGAGGTAAATTGGCTACCTTGTAGCCGTGGTTAGAAAGGTATATGGACAAGGGCGTCTTTGTAGTCCTTGAAATACCTATAATTACAAAATCTGCCTTCTCTATATTGTCAGGCAACTTCCCATCATCATTGTCTAAGGCGAAGGAAAGGAAGTCATCTTTTGCACCCACTTTAAATATAACCGAATCTTCATGATTTATTCTTTGAGATATCATTTTATAAAAATAAGAAAATGCTAAATCATGAACATCTACAGAAGGTATGCCTTCGTTTGCACAAAAATCTTCGCAGGCCTTTGACAATTCTTTATTCTCAAAAACATAGTAAAGGACAGGGTCGTCTTGCTCAAGCATAGCTTTTAAGCTAAGGTCCAAAGATTTACTGTCATCTATGGAATCAATTATATGTATATTGTCAATTAAGCCCAAAATCATCAGATTGTCGGATATAATCTGGGTTAATATGTGTGAATTAGATTGAGAGATAATCCAAATGTTTTTTTTCATATAAACTCCAATTTTTGAACAAAGCTCACTTTTATATTATAGCAAATCTTTTCCTAATGAGCCAATCCTTACTGATTGATTATACCATATTTTTCATATAAAAAGTACAGGTCTAGAAAATTCCCGTTTCTTGACTAAAATAGGTCTAAAGTCTATAATTATTACAATTATTGACATAAATATTATGGCTCAAAAGCCCTTGATTTTTAGGAGTATGTATGAAGAATTTAGACAAGAATTATGACCCTTCACTTTTTGAAGATAGGATATATAAAGAGTGGGAAGAGGGTGGATATTTTACAGCTAAAGTAAATAAGGACAAAAAACCATTTTCCATGGTAATGCCACCACCAAATGTTACAGGCCAGCTACATATAGGGCATGCAATCAACAACACTTTACAAGATATCATCACCAGATGGAAGAGGATGTCTGGCTATGAAGCCCTATGGATACCTGGAACAGATCACGCCAGTATCTCAACAGAAGCAAAGGTAGTTGATAAACTTAAAAAAGAAGGAAAAACTAAAGAAGAAATAGGTCGTGAAGCATTTTTAGAAGAAGCCTGGGAGTGGACTAGACTTTATGGGGGAACTATTAAAAAGCAACTTAGAAGGCTTGGAGTTTCTTGTGATTGGTCCAAGGATAGCTTTACCCTAGATGACAACCTTTCAGATGCAGTTCTTGAAGTCTTCGTGAAAATGTACAAGGAAGGCTTGATTTACAAGGGAGAAAGGATTTTAAATTACTGCCCTTCATGTCAAACAACAATATCTGATGCGGAAGTAGAGCATATAGACGAACATGGCCACCTATGGCACATTAAGTATCCTATAAAGGATTCAAATGACTTTATTACTATTGCAACTACAAGGCCTGAAACCATGCTTGGAGACTTAGCAGTAGCAGTTAACCCGGAAGACGAAAGGTTTAAGCACTTGGTTGGTAAGACCCTGGTACTTCCTTTGGTAGGTAGGGAAATTCCGATAATTGCAGACTCATATGTTGACATGGAATATGGTTCAGGTTTTGTAAAAATCACACCTTCACATGACCCAAACGACTTTGAAATCGGCAAGAGACACAAGCTTGGCCAATGCATCGTGATTGAAAATGACGCAACTATTTCACAAGGTTACGGCAAGTATTCTGGAATGGATAGGTACCAAGCTAGAAAGGAAATTGTTAAGGATTTAAAAGAGTTAGGTTTATTGGAGAAGGTTGAAGACCTAGACCATGCTGTAGGTCATTGTGAAAGATGTAAGACTATTATTGAACCCCTAGTTTCAGAACAATGGTTTGTAGCCATGGAAGATTTGGCAAAACCAGCTCTTGAAGCCTATAAAAATGGGGACTTAAAGATAATTCCTGACAGGTTTGGAAAGATTTATGTAAACTGGCTAGAAAATATCAGAGATTGGAATATTTCAAGACAATTGTGGTGGGGCCACAGGCTTCCAGTATATAACTGTAAGTCATGCGGACATAGGGTAGTTGAAAAAGAAATGCCTGATGTTTGCCCTGTTTGTGGTTCTGATAAATTTGAACAAGAAGAAGGAACCCTAGACACTTGGTTCTCATCAGCTCTTTGGCCATTTTCAACTTTTGGTTGGCCTAAGGAATCGGAAGAATTTGACTATTTCTTCCCGACAGATGTTTTGATTACAGGCTATGACATAATATTTTTCTGGGTTGTAAGGATGGTATTTTCATCTATCCATAACACAGGCAAGCTTCCTTTTAAGACCGTTTACCTAAATGGAATTGTTAGGGACGAGCTTGGAAGAAAGATGTCAAAATCACTAGGAAATGGCGTTGATCCTCTAGAAGAAATAGAAAAATATGGGGCAGATGCCTTGAGATTTTCTCTAGTGACAGGAAACTCACCTGGAAATGACATGAGATATACTACTAAAAAGGTAGAAGCAAATAGAAACTTTGCCAATAAACTTTGGAATGCATCAAGATTTATCTTCATGAATATGGATAGTAAGGCTTATGACCTTGATTTTGATAAGTTAGAAATTGAAGACAAGTGGATAATTTCAAGGATCAACTCTGTGGCAAAAGATGTAAATAGACTTTTAGATAGCTACGAAATCGGTGTAGCAGCAAGCGAGATTTATGAATTTATCTGGTTTGAATTCTGTGACTGGTATATAGAATTTGTAAAGAATAGACTTTATGGTCAAGACCAAGCTAAAAAAGACATAGCTATGGCAACCCTACTATATTCACTAGACAATATCTTAAGACTGCTTCATCCATTTATGCCATTTATTACAGAAGAAATTTATGGCCTATTACCAAATACTAAAGATATGATCATAGTTGCAGATTACCCACAATATGATGAAAACAAGAGCTTTGAATGGGAAGAAAAGTCTGTGGCAACCATCATTGATGCCATAACTGCTATTAGAAATCAAAGGGCTGAACTAAAGGTTCCTAATTCAAAGAAATCAAAGCTTTATGTGTATTCTGCTGACAAGGAAATCTTAGACTTGTTCGAAAAGCTTTCCTATGACCTAGAATCCCTAGCTTCAATTAGCGAATTAGAAACTATGGATCAAGACAAGGCTATAGAAGAAACAGCACCTATAATAATGAAGGGATACAAGTTGTATCTATCACTTCAAGGCCTAATAGATTACGAAAAAGAACTAAGCAGGCTTAAGGAAGAAGAAAAGAAAATCCTTTCTGAAATAAAGAGGGCCCAAGGTAAATTGAGTAACGAAAAATTCGTTTCTAAAGCTCCTGAAAAACTCGTTGAAGAGGAAAAGGCAAAGCTTGAAAAATATACGGCAATGTCTAAAGAAATTGAACAAAGTATTAATGAGATTAAGAATAAATTAGGGATTTAATTTTGGAGGAACTTATGACAGAAAAGAAACGTAAAGTATTATTTGATGAAAATCAAATCAAGGAAGCCGTAAAAAGAGTTGGCGCTCAAATTACAGAGCATTACAAGGATGAATCAGTAGTGGTAGTGCCCCTACTAAGAGGAAGCTTCATTTTTGCAGCAGACCTAGTTAGAGAAATTCAATCTCCTGTAGTAATCGATTTTATGACTACATCTAGCTATGAAGATAGTGAATGCTCATCAGGTCAAGTGCAAGTTTTACAATCCTTAAGGTGTTCAATCGAAGGGAAAAATGTCCTAGTAGTTGATGACATCTGCGATTCTGGTAATACTGCAAAAAATATCATGGATTTATTATCCCTAGAAAATCCAAAGTCCTTAAAGCTAGCTGTTATGCTCGATAAGCCATCTAGAAGGCAAGTTGAAATTAAACCGGACTTCGTTGGAGAAACTATAGAAGATGTCTTTATAGTTGGCTACGGTCTAAACTATGGGGACTACTATAGGAATGTGCCATATATATTTACTTTCGAAGACTAAAAGCCCATTTGAGGTAAGATTTTAGACAAATGTATAAAAAATTTAGTAATTATTATGACTTACTGACCTTTGATATAGACTATGAAAGATATGCTTCAAATATCTTTACAATCCTCAAGGACCATTCAATAAAAGAGGGTAATATACTTGAAATTGGCTGCGGTTCTGGCAACCTGACCAGGAAGCTTGCCCAAGGTCCTTATGAGATTTTAGCCTTTGATAATTCCTTGGAAATGCTAAATATAGCCTATCCAAAGCTGATAGACTTTGAAAATGTCAACCTGATTATGAATGACATGTATGAATTTCCCTATGAGGATTTTGAATTTGATGCAGTCGTAAGTCTTCTGGATGTCATGAACTACATCACAGATGAAAATGATTTGATAAGGCTCTTTTCATCGGTTTATTCTTCACTTAAAGCAGGTGGGGTCTTTATATTCGACTTAAACTCTGAGTATAAGCTAAAAGAAGTCCTAGGAAATAAGACCTATGTCTATGAAAAAGATGACATTTTCTATACTTGGGAAAACAGCCTAGAAGGAGACTTGGTCTACTTTGACCTTAACTTTTTTGTCAAGGAAAATGGCTTGTATACTAGGTTTAAGGAAGAGCAAATAGAAAGGTATTATTCAATAGAATTTATCACTGAAGTGCTAGAAAAAATAGGTTTTTCTAATATAAGCTATGTTGATGAAGATAGGTCAGATGGGTATAAAGAGGGTGTAACTCAAAGGATACTTTTTAAGGCTGAAAAAGCTTAGTTGCCTGAAAATAGCTTTATTTAACCAGGCATTGTCCCGCCAATATGAGTTGATAAAATATAGGCTATGTGTTATATTATTATGGTAGATGTCTATATTCTTAGACTTTTGCAGAAATAATTGGAGGAAAAACATGATTAAAGGAACAGTTAAATGGTTCAACGCTACTAAAGGATATGGATTCATATCTAGTGAAGAAGGACAAGATGTATTCGTACACTTTTCTGCTTTAAAAGACAATGGTGAATTTAGATCTCTTGAAGAAGGTCAAGCCGTTGAATTCGATATTGTTGATGGCGAAAAAGGCCCTCAAGCTTCTAATGTAGTTAAATTATAATTATATAGAGAAGTAGCCCCTTTGATAAGAAGGGGCTTTAAATATTTAAAGGAGTATTATGAAAGATTATATCGTAAGAGCTGTTGATGAAACAAAAAGCGTTAGGCTATTTGTCGCTCGCACCACAAATATTGTTCAAGAAATAAGAAATATTCATGAGTCATCCGCAACTGGTTCAGCTGCCCTGGGGCGTCTAGCAACCATGGCATCTCTGATGGGTATAGACCTAAAGACTAAATATGATACCCTAACCCTTAAAATCGATGGAAATGGTATCGGGGGAAAATTAATTGCGGTTTCTGATTCAAGCGGTAATGTCAGGGTCACAGCTAGCAACCCAAAAGCAGACTGTCCTGCAAATGACAAGGGCAAGCTTGATGTTGCCAAGTTCGTAGGTACAGATGGCCAAATAGCAATTATTAGAGATTATGGACTTAAAGAACCTTATTCAGGCCTATCAAGGATAGTTTCGGGTGAGATTGCAGAAGATTTTGCAAATTACTACTTCTATTCAGAACAAACACCTACTGTAATAAGCTTGGGAGTTTTAGTTGACAAGGACTTGTCTATAAGGGCGGCAGGTGGAATATTCATTCAACTTATGCCAGATGCCTCTGAAGAGGTGATTAGCCAATTAGAAGAAATAATAAAGGTCCTTCCACCAATCTCTAGTTTGATAGACCAAAACTTGACTCCAGAAGACATTTTAAATAAGTACTTTGACAAGTTAAAGCCAGAAGTTATTTCAACTGTAGATGTTGCCTACAAGTGTAACTGTTCAAAGGAAAAGATAGAAAATGCCATGATTTCAATAGGTAAACAAGACCTTCAAAAAATAATCGATGAAGACGGTAAGGCCCAAGTAGTTTGTGACTTCTGTAAAAAAGAATACAACTTTACAAAGGAAGACCTAGAAAGACTTAAGGCGATTATCGAAATCAATGAAAAGCATGACCATGCTGAGAACTAAAAATGGAATCGGTAATTTCATTTTTTGAAATACTAGGGGTAATCGTATTTGCCATAACTGGTGCCCTAGAAGCCATAAAGTCTGGTTTGGACTTACTTGGCGTTTTGATTATAGGGGTGACTACAGCTGTAGGTGGGGGAATCATAAGGGACCTGGTCCTAGGAATCAACCCGCCTGCAAGCTTTAATGACCCCAAATATATTTATATAGCAGGAGCTACCGCCCTGATAGTTTTTTCCTTTGCTTACTACAACAAAAAAGTCATGGGAAATGCTTCTATAAAAATTTTCGATAAAATCCTAACCCTAACCGATGCCATCGGACTTGCCGTTTTTACAGTCTTAGGCATGAAGGTGGCCTACGCTCTTTCCTACGAGTATAGGGGAGTGATTTATGTTTTTGTAGGCCTAATAACAGGGGTAGGTGGCGGAGTTATCAGGGACGTGCTTCTTCAAAAGGTCCCATATATACTAGAAAAAAATATTTATGCCTCAGCTTCAATAATAGGGGCCATAATTTTTTATTTTATGACTAAATACGGCTTATTGACCGAAGCCTTGAGGATGGAGATATCAATATTAATTATTTTTTCAATCAGGATGTATGCAGCAAGGCATAACCTAGATCTGCCTAAGGCTAATTAGGCAAGGCTCAATAGGAGGATATTATGGATATTAAAGGCCAAGTAGAAAAAGTTTTACAAGAAATATTTGAAAAAGTTGAATATAACGAAGGAGATATCTTTGTAGTAGGCTGCTCTTCAAGTGAAGTGCTTGGAGATATGATAGGCCATGGATCTTCTTATGAAGTTGGGGAAGAGATATTTTTGACCATAAAGAAATTTTTAGACGAAAAGAAGATTTATCTTGCCTGCCAATGCTGTGAGCACCTAAATAGGGCCTTGGTTATAGAAAAAGAACTCCTAGATAAGAAGGATTTTGAAAGGGTGAGCGTAGTACCTCAACCAAAGGCTGGGGGGTCATTTGCAACAGCTGCCTATAAGCACTTTGAAAATCCCGTTGTCGTAGAGTTTATCAAGGCAGACTTTGGCCTAGATATTGGGGATACCTTTATCGGCATGCATTTAAAGCATGTAGCAGTCCCTCTAAGAATTGAACAAAAAACCATAGGTAAGGCCTACGTAACCCAAGCCTACACAAGGCCAAAACTTATTGGGGGTATAAGGGCTAGGTATGAATAGAGGATAATTTATGAGTTTATTAGATTGTATTTCTAAACTTAGATTAAAAAAAGAAAAGCAAAAAGAAGGTCTAATTATTTTAACAACAGAAAAAGTAAATATCATGAATCCAAATTTTAAAAAAGTTGTGGAGCACATGAAGGGAATTTTCAATGAAGATGGCTTTATCAAATTATCCTATATGGACATGGACAATGCCACCAGCCTAAGTCATCTTATGGCAAGGCCAAATGCGAATTCCAAGGACTTTGATTTGGAATACCAGGCCATCAAGGGACCTAGGTATTTTTTACAGGCTTCAGATGTAGAGCAGACCATCTGCTTTTTTAAGGATTTTTTGACAGCCCATAGGCTTCTTGACTTTGACTTAGAAAACAATAATTGGATCCAAAAATATGATTAAGGAGATTTAATATGAAATTTATTTCGTGGAACATAGATTCATTAAATGCTGCTTTAACCAGCGATTCAAATAGGGCAGTCATGTCTAGGAGTGTCCTTGAAACAATCAAACAACATGATGCAGACGTAATTGCCATCCAAGAGACCAAACTACCAGCAACAGGTCCAAGCAAAAAACATATGCAGATTTTAGAAGAAATGTTTGGCGGCTATGCCTATACCTGGATATCCTCCAAGGAACCAGCCAGAAAAGGCTATGCTGGGACCATGGTATTTTACAAGAATAACCTAAATCCAATAGTGGTAAGTCCCAAGATAGGGGCGCCAGAACCCATGGACCATGAGGGAAGGATTCTCACCCTAGAATTTGATGATTTTTACTTTACAAATGTGTATACGCCAAATGCAGGTGATAAGCTAAATAGGTTGGAAGAAAGACAGGCTTGGGACAAGGCCTATGCTGACTACTTGGCAAGTCTTGATATGGACAAACCAGTGATAGCCACAGGGGACTTTAATGTGGCCCATGAAGAAATAGACCTTGCAAATCCTGATTCAAACAGGAGGTCTGCTGGCTTTACAGATGAAGAAAGACAAGGCTTTACAAACTTGTTAAACAAGGGCTTTACCGATACTTTTAGGTATTTACACGGGGATGTTACAGGCGTTTATACCTGGTGGGCACAAAGGGTAAGAACTTCAAAGATAAATAACTCTGGCTGGAGGATAGATTATTTTCTTGTAAGTGATACAATAAAGGACAAGGTAAGAAAATCAGAGATGATAGATTCAGGAGACAGGCAAGACCACACTCCAATCCTATTGGAAATTTCAATATAAGTTTAAAGGGTAGTGTTGCAGAATGACTAAAAATCATTCTGTAATACTACTTTTTTTTGAGCTATTTTGCAACAGCCCCTATTTTTTTTAATCAAATATATAAGAATTTATATTTTATTGCTATAATAAGCATATGATTGAGGGAAAGGATAAAGATGGATAATATTTTAGGATATATTAAGGAATATGGGCAGTATGATTTTAAGTCAAGGCCCTTTAACGAAGTAGATAGCTTGGCCCTATCTCAATTAGCCTACAGCGATTTAAAGGTTTTTAGCGACCTAAAAAAGGCTTCATTTACCATAGGAGAGCTTGGTCAGGATGAGGATTTAGGAAGGCAAATGAGTTCTATAACATGGTTTCCAGACTTGGACTACCAATTACTTAAGTCCATGTCAGAGTCTCTTAGGTTTAAAGACTTGTTAATAACTGACTTCTACCAGGCTGAAGACTACAGTCAAGAAGGACAATTTACGGCATTCACTACAAAGATTTATCAAGACCAGATAGCCCTAATCTTCAGGGGGACAGATGCCAGTTTTGAAGGCTGGGCAGAAAGTTTGGCCCTTTCATTTGATGAAGAACTGCCTGCCCAAACTACGGCTAAAAAATATCTAGAAGGTATTGCTGAAAAATATGAAGAGGATATGATATTAGCAGGGCATTCTAAAGGTGGAAACCTAGTGGTTTTTGCGGCAAGTACGGTAGATGAGTCTATACAAGAAAGGATTAAGACAGTCTATAACCTTGATGGCCCAGGCTTTTTGCCAGAATTCTATAAGAGGCCAGACTATCATAGTATAGAAGAAAAAATTTTGGTTTATATGCCAAAAAGGTCCTTTGTAGGTATGCTTTTAGAAGGTGTTGGCAAGAAGCATATTGTTGAATGCAAGGGGATATTTATAGACCAGCATTCAGCTTTTAACTGGATGACTGAAGATGGGGCTTTTAAGGAAATAAAAAACCTAGACTCTATATCAATAATCACAAATAAGGCCATAGATGAGTGGCTTAAAATAGTTGATAGGGAGGATAGGAAGGAAATTATTAAACTCATTTACAATGTTTTGGACCAAACAGGTGAGTCAGATGTAAACGGAATCTTAGACAATAAGATAAATAATTTCTTTAAGATTAGGCAGGCCCTTAATAGCATGGGGGAAGATGAACAAAACTTATTAAAGCAAAGTAAGGATGGACTGATTAGAATTTTAAGGCAAGAAGCCCTTAATTCTATAATCAAATAGGCTAGGAGGAAAAATGAGATACGAAATCAAGGGTGGAAATTTACCATATGTTGTTTGCTATTTAAGCAATGGAGAAAGCGTAGTAACTGA
>CAYFNZ010000017.1:18407-22214 GCA_964344625.1 uncultured Peptoniphilaceae bacterium
TTAAAATTTTAAATTTATAGGAAAATTTAGTATCATCTATATATTGTAAAAATAAAGGAGATATTAATAAATAATGGAAAAAAATAAACAGACCATACTTAAGGTCATCCATGCTATAAGCTTTTTAGCCTTTTTATACGGAGCCTATAGCGTGATTAAACACAACTTTTTGCCATCAAAATACAGGATTATTGCCTTGGCTGTAATATTTGTAATTTATCTTGTCATTGGTGGCTTGCTTTACGCAAGAAAAAACAATCATGTAGCCGCTAAGGCCTTAATGCTTTTAATTCTGCTAGTTTTTGGTGGGGTATCAGCAGTTGGTGCCTATTCCTTAAATAAGGGGATAGATGTCTTAAACAGGTTAAATGACACTAAAAAGAAGGCTGTTGAGTTTTCTCTTGTAGTCCTTAAAGACTCAGACATAAATACTACAGAAGAGATTAAGGATGAAAAAGTAATGACAGCCCTAAAAAAAGATAAGATCAATATAGATGGCTTTAAGGAAAAATTTAAGGAAGCTAAGTCCTTTGACCTTCAATTAGAAGATGGGGACAACTATAACTTAGTTGCAAAAAAACTTATGAACAAGGAAACTAAGGTTATTTTATTAAATGAAAGCTTTAGGTCAATTATTGAAGGGGCTGAAGAAATCGGAGACTTTAGTGATAAGACCAGGGTTTTGGAAAATTTTGTAATTGAAATAGAAGTTGACCCTGAACAAGAAGCTAAGCTAGATGCAGCTGCAAAGGCTGAGTTAGATGAACTTGCTAGGCTAGCCGCTGAAAAATACGGCAAGCCAAAAGATGATGAAAACAAGGATAAAGAACCTACGGAAATAGATGGTTTTGCCCTATATATCTCAGGAATTGATACCTACGGAAGCATTGCTACAACAAGTAGGTCAGATGTAAATATAGTTGCAAGTATTAATCCTAAGACCAGAAAGGTAATTACAGCAAGTATACCTAGGGACTCTTATGTGCCAATAGCTGGCGGTGGTAACAACGAATATGATAAGCTAACCCATGCTGGTATTTATGGGGTAGATAGCTCTAAGGCAACTATCCAAAACCTATTAGTAATCCCAATAGAATACTATGCCAGAGTAAACTTTTCTTCCTTGATTGAGATGGTAGATGTCCTTGGTGGAATTTATGTAGATAATCCAGTGGCTTTCTCAGCTATGGGCTTTGATTTTCCAGAGGGAAATATCTACTTAGATGGCAAGGCAGCCTTGGCATTTTCAAGGGAAAGATATAGTTTGTCTGATGGAGACTTTGACAGGGGAAGAAATCAAATGAGGGTTATTGAAGGTATCATGAAGAAGGCTATGAGCCCTTCTATACTTCTTAACTACCAAGAAATCTTAAATACAATTTTAAATTCTACACAAACTAATATGCCTTCATCAAAGATTATTGAATTAATCAATAACCAAATCTCAGAAGGCGGAGATTGGGAATTTGATGCAGTAACCGTAAAGGGCTATGGTCAATTAGGTCTTCCATCATATGCTATGCCTGGTTGGAACCTATATATGTATGTTATTGATGAAGATAGTTTAAGAGAAGTTGCTCAAGAACTTTATCAAAATATGCAGTAAAAGGCTTTTAAATGCAAAAAATATTTGAGACACAAAGACTATATTTTAGAAGGTTTACCTACAAGGATACAGGAAGGTTGGCATACTTATTTAACGATTTAGATGTGACTAAGTATTTTAGTAGCCTTCCATTTCCTTACAAGGAAAGCCATGCTAAGGAATGGATTAGTCACCAAAATGAAAACTTTAAGAAGGATTTGGTCTATGACTTTGCCATAGTTGATAAAAGTGATGATAGGATAATTGGAAGCATCAGCATGTTCAATATTCCTAAGCACAAAAAGACCTCAATTGGCTATATGATTGGCAAGGACTATTGGGGCAAGGGCTATGCTACAGAGGCCTTGAAGGCTGTAATTGAGTATGCATTTTCCGAGAAGGGCTACCATAAGGTTTCTGCCCAACATATCGAGGACAATGCTGCTTCTGGCAGGGTCATGCAAAAGGCCGGGATGATTTTTGAAGGAAAAAGGGTCGATGAGGTCTATAAGGACCAAAAATTTTATACGACCATGGTGTATTACAAATTAAATGATAGGAAACTAGATTAAATTTAGTTTTGATGGTACTATATATCGATGAGATAGCAAAAGCATATCTCAACATTATTTAGGGTAGGTCATTTGCGTTAAGTGATTGAGGATGGGACGTTGCCTCAATACGAAACATATGTGCGATAAATGACTGCGTTCACTACTTAAGGTCCCTTAAGTAGATACAAAGGGGGATATATGAACAACAAAATATCGTTAAAGAACTGGTTGATTTGCGCAATTTTAGCTATTATTGCTATAGTTGCCATAAGGTTTAATGGGAAGCCAACAATATATGTAGGCCTAATTTTTGCTTATCTTGCAATCCTATTAATCGGTTTATTTTCAACTCCATTGCTTGGAGCCATTTCTGGGCCAATCGTGGTAGGAGCTGGCTTTTGGCTTAGAAATTTAATGCCAGAAGTTTCAAAGCTTAAAGGTGACAAGCTTGAAGCCTTTCTTAGAGAAAGCGCAAGCTATACTGAGTTTTACAGCAAGTACATGATTATTCTTTTGCTTCTAGGCCTTTTTATTGGGCTATTAGGAGGGGCAATCGGAAGGATTCTTCAAGAAGATAGGATTGAAAAATTCACTCCGAATAAGATTAGCTACATGGCAGTCTTTGTTGCCTTGTCTGTAATCATTAACTCAGTTAGGATAGGATCAGTAAGCTTTGGAGGATTCCCAATAATTCTATCCGGCTATTTACTAGGACCTGTTTCAGGTTTTATAGTTGGTGGAGTTGCTGATATCGTAGCCTTCATAGTTAGACCGTCATCATTTGGCTTTAACATTTTATTTACCATGACTTCAGCACTTACAGGACTGATACCTGTAGTGATTACAAATCTTTTAGGCGAAAAGTATCCAAAATATAGCTTTATAAAGATTTTAATTGGTATATTTATTGGTCAAATGCTTACTTCAGTAATCTTAGTACCTATCTTTTCAACAATCCTTTATAAGAAGGTATTCTTAGTTGAACTTACTAAGGCCTTTACAAAACAAGCTGTTTCAATACCTATTTATTCATTCTTAATCGTTACACTAAATGATAGGATTGGAAAGGCTGTACAATTCGATAGGGTATAATTCGGGGCCGAGTTCATTCGGCCTTTTTATATGTATTTTACAAGGAGGAAATATGTTAGTAATTTGTTATAAGAAGTGTGGAACTTGCAGGAAATTAGAAAAAATTCTTAATGAAAAAAATATAGCCTACGACTATAGGCACATAGACCAGGAAAACCCTAGCAAAGAAGAAATCAAAAAATGGCATGACCTATCAGGTCTTGACATAAAGAGATTTTTCAACACCTCAGGTGGAGTTTATAGGGAAGAAAATCTAAAGGACAAACTTCCAAACATGACTCTAGAAGAAAAATATAACATCCTTTCAACAAATGGCATGCTGGTAAAAAGACCAATAATTTTAGACCAAGACAAGGTTTATGTAGGACCAGACGCAGTAAAATTTGCTGAGAGCTTGTAGAAAAGACTATATCAAATGGCTGAAAAAAGGTAGTGTTGTAGAATGACTAAAAATCATTCTGTAATACTACTTTTTTTGTGGGTTTACCACAATCATGATCACCAGCTAAGCTGGTGGTCATGATTCATTCAGAGACACCTTCTTTTTCATGTCTAAATTGATATTGAGAAAGATGT
>CAYFNZ010000018.1:0-2288 GCA_964344625.1 uncultured Peptoniphilaceae bacterium
TATAATTATTTATAGGAGGAATTATGTTTAAGAAAATGACTAACGCTAGTGTTAAGTTAGTTGAAAGACTTCTTCCAGATGCTTTCATCTTCTGTATAATCTTAACAATAGTGACATTTATCTTGTCTATGATTAGTACTGGACAAGGTATTATGGAATTAGTAATCCATTGGGGTAATGGCGTTTGGGGTCTACTAGGATTCTCAATGCAAATGGCCTTAGTATTGGTACTAGGTAATGCCCTTGCTACTTCAAAACCAGTTAAAAAACTTTTAGTTAACATAGCTGGTATAGCGCACACTCCAACTCAAGCAATCATGCTAGTATCTTTTGTATCAGCTATAGCTTGTTGGTTAAACTGGGGTTTTGGTCTTATCGTTGGTGCCCTACTTGCTAAGGAATTAGCTAAGAAGGTAAGAGGAGTTGACTATCGTCTATTAATCGCTTCTGCTTATTCAGGATTCGTTGTATGGCATAATGGTATATCAGGATCAATTCCACTACAAGTTGCATCTGATATAGAACAATTAACTTTGTATTCTGGAGGAAAAATTACTGAATTAATTCCAGTAAGCCAAACACTATTTACATCATATAACCTTATTATTGCATTCGTAATTATCTTTACATTACCAATAATTAATAAGTTAATGCATCCAGATCCAGAAAACGTAGTTGAAGTAGATCCAGCAATGCTAAAAGAAGAATCTTTTGTAGAAGATGGAAAAGCATCTACATTTGCTGAAAAAGTTGAAAGATTTTCACCATTGTCATACATAATAGTAGCTATTGGTATTGCTTACCTAGTACACCACTTTGCTACAAAGGGATTTGACTTAAACCTAAATATAGTTAACTTGATATTCTTAATCCTTGGTCTATTATTCCACGGAACACCAATTAACTATGTTAGAGCCGTTGATGATGCAGTTAAGGGCGCTGGTGGAATTATCCTTCAATTCCCATTCTACGCTGGTATCATGGGACTTATGACAGGAGCAAATGCTGATGGTTTATCACTTGCACAAATCATATCTCAATGGTTCGTAAGCATTTCAACTGCAAGAACATTCCCAGTATTTACATTCTGGGCAGCTGGTATTGTAAACTTCTTCGTTCCATCAGGTGGTGGACAATGGGCAGTTCAAGGACCTATCATGATGCCTGCATCTGTTGAACTAGGCATTGACCCTGGTAAAACAGCTATAGCTCTTTCTTGGGGTGATGCTTGGACAAACATGATCCAACCATTCTGGGCACTTCCAGCACTTGGTGTTGCAGGACTTGGAGCTAGAGATATCATGGGCTATTGTTTAATGGTATTGTTATATACAGGACTTATCATTTCACTAGGCTTATTGTTCTTATAATTCTAAATACTAGGCAGGGTAGATTTCTATCCTGTCTTTTTTTTGCTCTAAAATATTATGGGTATCTTTAACCTATCTTACTAAATATTTTTGCTTATATCTGTTATAATGTATATAGAAAAAAGAGATAGGAGTTTAATAATGAGAGAAGAGAAAATAATACTTATATACGGGATTGAAGGAGATAGGCTAGAGATTCTGAGCGAAGTAGCATCAGACCATGGCTTTGGACTTAGGCCAATCATGGACTATGAACTAGACATGAAGGTTTCTGAAGTTCTTGCAAGTGAGGCTAAGGACTATGGGGACCTTGGTCAAGAAAATGGAATAGATGATTTTGAATATATGCTATTTGCTAACATCCACGACCAAGACTTGTATACTTTTTTAGATGATATTAAAGGAAAGGGTGTTTATATAGCCCACAAGGCAGTACTAACAAAAACAAATGTAAATTGGACCCTAAGATTCTTGATTAATGAAAATAGGGAAGAACACAAGGTTATGACTGTATATGGTCAATTGGGTCAGGCAATGAAGGTTGCCCAAGGACTTTTAGAAGAAACAGGTGACAAAAAATTGGAAGACTTAATGCTTAGGGCTGAAGATTATATGCATCCTAGGGAATTTGACTTTGATGAGTTAAGGGAAATATATAACGGTCTTGCTATGAGGATTAACCAACTTCTACAAGAAAGAAGACAATAGATGAGAAAAAGAAGAAAAATTATGTTTCTTCGACCTTTTATTGCACTAGTCTTACTGATTGCTTTTATTATTTTTATGGTAGCAAAAAGTAAGAGAGATGCTAGGGGCTTATCTATTGATTTAGATAGGAAGGTAGAAGAAAAAGAAACAAGTGGAAGTTTAGAAACAAAGCCTCAACCTGAAAAAGAGAAGACGCCTAAAGAAGAGAAG
>CAYFNZ010000018.1:2388-16809 GCA_964344625.1 uncultured Peptoniphilaceae bacterium
AAGAGAAGACGCCTAAAGAAGAGAAGGCACCTAAAGTAGAAGATAAACCAATTATAGTTGTTCAAAAAGACGACCCTTTTGCCCACTTGGCTAAGGCCAGTCCTATGACACAAGAAGATGAAGAAAAAATTCAAAATCTACCAGAAGACTTAAGAAGTTCAATTGAAAAATACCCAGAGACAAAAGATGAAATCTTAAAGTATTTTACCTGGAAGAGCGACCCTAAAAACTACGATTTAAGTGGCAAGTATAAGAAGGGTGACCTACCTAAGTTTATCCAATGGGATTCTAGGTGGGCCTTTGAACCGATAGGGGATTCCTTCATGGGCCATGCTGCCTGTGGGCCTGTAAACCTATCATCAATATATATTCACTTTACTGGAGATACTAGGATGAACCCTGTAGCTATGAGTAGGTGGGCTGAAGACCATGGCTACTATATTAATGGATTTGGAACTTCGGGATATATATTTGAAGAAGGGGCTGAAAAATTAGGCCTAAAAAGTCACGTTGGGAAATTTGAGATGGACTATATAAAAGAAGCCCTTGATAATGGAGATATCTTGGTCCTTCACGTAACCAAGGGAGATTTTACAACAAGTGGCCACTATATTATGATAACCGGATATGATGAAAATGATAAGCTAATAGTTCATGATGTTAATAGTCCAAATAATTCAAGGAAAAAATGGGACTATGACAGGTTAAAAGATCAGGTAAATGTAGTTTGGTGCATTAATGAGTAAATGTTAAAAATAAATCACTAATTAACATGAATTTATAAAATTTCATAACAAATTCACAATAATATTGGATAAAATAATCAAAATGGTGTAGAATATACACGTAAACTCGAAAGAGTGAAAGGTACCTAGGGATCCGGATTTTTCCAGGACCAAGCGGTACGGTGCAAATACTGCACTACACCAAAGGGAGAAAAGCCCAGGAGGACAGGTTTCACAGGTCTGTCTTCTGGGCTTATTTTTATGTTATGGAGGAAAATATGAATCTTATCTACAAGGGAAAAACAAAGGATGTATATGCATTAGAAAATGGTAATGTATTGCTAAAGTTTAAGGATGATGTGACAGGAAAAGACGGTGTCTTTGATCCAGGCGAAAACCAAATCGGCCTAACTATCGAAGGAATAGGTAATGAAAACCTTAAGGTTTCAAAGTTTTTCTTTGATGAATTACAAAGAAGAGGAGTAAAAACTCACTACGTAAACTCAGACCTAGAAAAAGCTGAAATGGAAGTTCTTTCTTGCCAACCTTTTGGTAAGGGAATAGAAGTAATCTTTAGAAACTATGCAGTAGGTTCATTTATTAGAAGATATGGCCTTTATGCTGAAGAAATGAGACCACTTAAGGATTATGTAGAAGTTACATTAAAAGATGACGAAAGAAAAGACCCACTAATCACAGAAGATGCCCTAGTTCAATTGGACATTACTACAAAAGAAGAATACGATTCATTAAAAAAACAAACTATAATCATATCTAATATCATTACAGAAATTCTTAAATCTAAGAGCCTTGACCTTATAGATATTAAATTGGAATATGGAAAGACAAAAGATGGAGAAGTTGTCTTGATAGATGAAATTTCCTCTGGAAACATGAGAGTTTATAGAAATGGTGAAAAGCTAGATCCAGAAACTCTATCCAAACTAATATTAGAAGCCTAAGGAGTGGAAAATGCTAGTATTTAAAAAGTACGATAATTTTGATGAAGAAAAAAATTATTTGCTAAAGGAAATTAGGGGTTTTCTATCCATAGAGATTGAAGACCTAAATATTTATCATATCTATTGTTTTGAAAAAGAAGACCTAGAAGAAAAGATATCAAAAGAAATATTTGACCCTAGGTATGGGGCCCTAGTTGAGCTTCCAGATGAAGCTGTAATCATTAAGGACAATGAAGGCCAATACAACCAAGTTGAAGACCTGACAAAGAAATTTGTAAATAATATATTAAACCTAGACACAGACTTAAGATATGCCAAGGGCTATACCTTCGAGCTAAAGGACCAAGCAGATTTAGAAAAGATTAAGGCATATTTTGCAAACCCTGTAGTACAAAAAATAATTGATATTTCTGATATTCATTTTGACTACGAATCTTCCAACGATGATGAAATGAAGGAAGTTGAAGGCTTTATAAACTTTGACGACGAAGAGCTAAAAAGCTACAAGGAAAATTTCGGATTCGATTTAGACGATTTGAAGTTTATTCAAGACTATTTTAAGAAGGAAGATAGAAATCCTAGATATTGTGAATTAAAAATGCTAGACACCTACTGGTCAGACCACTGTAGGCACACAACATTTTTAACAAATATCGAAAATGTAGAAATCCAAGAAGGAAAATACAAGGATCCAATTCAAAAATCCTTCGATTCTTATCTACAAACCAGAAAAGAAGTTCATACAGATAAAGAAAGACCTATGACCCTAATGGATCTTGCGACAATAAACATGAGAGAGCTTAAGAAGAAAAATATCCTAGATGATATGGAAGTTTCTGACGAAGTAAATGCATGTTCAATTGAAGTGGACATTAATGTTGATGGAAAGACTGAAAGATGGCTTCATATGTTTAAAAATGAAACTCACAACCACCCTACAGAAATTGAACCCTATGGTGGGGCCCATACCTGTATTGGTGGAGGCATCAGGGATCCACTTTCTGGAAGAGCCCAAATCATTCAAGGTATCAGGCTTGTAGGGGCAGGAAATCCTTTAACTAAATATGGAGATGCCCTAGAAGGAAAACTAGACCAAAGATACCTAGCCCACATGGCTATGAACGGTTTTTCTGACTATGCAAACCAAATTGGGTCAGCAGTGGGAATCGTAAGGGAATTTTACGATGATGGCTTCCAAGCAAAGAGGATGGAATTAGGAGCCCTTACAGCTGCAGTAGCAAAGAAAAATGTTAAGAGGGAAAATGCTCTAAAGGGAGATATCATCCTACTACTGGGGGCACTTACTGGAAGAGACGGCCTAGGAGCTGCTGTAGGTTCATCTTCAGTACAAACTGAAAAGTCTTTAACTAAGGCAGGAGCTGAAGTTCAAAAAGGAAATCCATTTGAAGAAAGAAAGATAATCAGGCTATTTAATAATGAAAAAGCTACAGCCCTTATAAAAAAATCAAATGACTTTGGAGCAGGCGGGGTTTCAGTAGCTATAGGGGAATTGGCAGATGGCCTAGACATTAACCTTGATGAAGTATATACCAAGTATCCGGGCTTAAATGGTTATGAAATTGCCTTATCAGAATCCCAAGAAAGAATGGCAGTTGTAATAGCTGAAAAAGACCTAGAAGAGTTTGTGGGATACTGTAAAGAAGAAGACTTAAGATATGCCCAAGTAGCAAGGGTTACAGATGACAATAGGCTAAAGATGTATCATAAGGGAAAACTAGTTATCGACCTATCAAGAGACCTATTAAATTCAAACGGGGCTAAAAAATATGCAGATGTCATAGTAGAAACAGACGAAAAAGAAAATATAATTCCTGAAGAAATAGATAGATTAAACAGGGCTATAAGTCCAAACCTAAGCCAATACTTTGACTCTACACTTGGAAGAAACAAGGTCTTATGTGAATACGGTGGTAAGAACCAGCTTACCCAACAAATGGCTACAGTTGTAAAATTCCCTGTTGAAAAAACAGATGCAGTGTCAGTAATGGCTTATGGATATTATCCACAAATAGCCAAGAAATCAGCCTACCATGGTGGCTACTACGCTTCATTACAAGCCATAGTAAACAACATAGCTATAACTGGTAAATACCAAGATATTAGACTTACTATGCAAGAATTCTTCCCATCTATAAAAGATGAACCAAGGAGGATGGGACTTCCATTTGCAGCTCTTTTAGGAGCCTATGAAGTGATGAAAAACCTTGATATACCTGCAATAGGAGGAAAAGACTCCATGTCAGGAAGCTTTAAGGATATAGACGTACCACCAACCCTAGTGGCATTTGCCGTAAATACTTCAAAAATCGGTGATGTAGTATCTAGAGAGCTTAAAAAGACTGGAACAAAGCTTGTTTTAACTAAGGTAGACCTTGATGAAAATGACTTGGTAGACTTTGACCAATTCAAGGAAGTTATGAAGGCGTATGCAGACTTATTAAAAGCCCACAAGGTGCTTGCCGCTTCCTCAGTTAGCGAATACGGTCTTGAATTTACACTTGATGACATGAGTCTTGGTAATGCAATCGCCTATGAATTACTTGAAGAAGTTGATGATAAATTCCTAGCTGGTAATATCGTATTTGAAGTGGAAGAAGATTTGGACTTAGACGAAAGATACTTTAAGACAATAGGAAAGACTACTGAAAGAATTGACATTTCTTATCTTGCCAATGAAAGAATGGACGATATCTTAAAGGTATATGAAGATGTTATCGACATGTCCTTAAATGAAATGACTACAAAAGACTTAAGTGACCTTAAGGACTTAAAGTTAGATAATAAAAAAGTTCTAATTCCTGTAGTTGAAGGAAGTGTTTCAGAAGATGACCTTAAGAAGGCCTTTGAATTAGAAGGCTTTGAAGTTGAACAATTCATAATCGAACAAAGTTCTTTTGAAAACTACCAAGCAAGTCTTGATAAGTTGGCTGAAAAGATAGGGGAAGTTTCAATCTTTGCCCTAGCTCATGGAGACTATTCAGCGTCAGTTATTAGAAATATCTCAGGCCTTATGAAATTTGTCCTTGAAGATACAAGAATAAAAGAAGCCCTTGAAGAATTAAAGAAAAGACAAGGCTTTATCATAGGTATCGGAGCTGGTATGTCAAGCTTGATTGACGCCGGCTATTTCGGAGATATCAAAGACGACCTATTCTTTGTAAATAACCCTGAAAACAAGTATGTAAGTACGATGCAAGATGTAAAAGTCTTAGGTAAGTCATATCTTTCAGATGAAGCTTATGAATATACAGCTCCACTTTCTGGAAGAATGACCAAGCTTTACTGTAAGGACCTTGAAAAACTTCAAGAACAAGTTGATATCCTAGCTATAAACAAGTATAACTTGCTTGACGGTGAAGCTGGAATAGATAGTATTCAATCAAAATGCGGCCATGTAATTGGAATTAGAAGCATAATAGATAGGATGGGACAAGACCTATACCAAAATATTGAGGTAGCAGGCTATCCACAACATTTCAAAGTGTTAAGAAAGTATTTTAATTAAAAAGAGCATGGAGGAAATAATGAAAGTTGCTGTAATTATGGGGAGTAAATCAGATTACTCTGTAAGTGAAAAAGCGCTAACAATGCTAGATAAATTTGGAATCGAATATGAAGTTAGGGTTATCTCAGCCCACAGGGCCTTGGATACCCTTAAAGAATTTGTTGATCAATTTGAAGACTTAGGTATCTCAACTGTAATCGCCTTGGCTGGAAAAGCAGCCCACCTACCAGGTGTAATAGCTGGTATGACAACCCTACCTGTTATTGGGGTTCCAATAAAGGGCTCAGCATTTTTAGGAATGGATTCTTTGATGTCAATAGTTCAAATGCCTAAGGGAGTGCCAGTTGCTACAGTTGCAGTTGATGCAGCTGACAATGCTGCTATACTTGCCTGCCAAATACTTGCACTTGCTGATGATAGCTTAAAGGAAAAGCTTAAAGCATATAAAAAGGAATTGGAAGAAGACGTATTAGAACAAGATAGGTCAATTAGAGGCTAAGATGAGTGGAATTGTAGGAGTTACTAGAGAAAGCCAGTATTCAGCTTCTAACCTTCTTCTTTACGGACTTTACGCCCTTCAACATAGGGGGCAAGAAACAGCTGGAATTGGGGTTTTAGAAGGTAATGAAATTCACATAAAAAAAGGAACAGGTATAGTTTCAGCAGTATTTAGGGAAGATGTCCTTTCTTCCCTACCAGGTAACAGGGGGGTAGGCCACGTCAAGTACGGTGAATACACCGACTACGACCTAAGACAACCCATCCTTCCAGAAGAGTTTAAAATCAGGGGCCAATCATGTTTATTGGCCCTAGATGGAAACATATTAAACAAGGGATTTTCCCTATCAGCCATGGCAGAGGCCCTAAGCGGGTCTTTGGAAAATGCTAAAAAATACTTATCAGGACTTAAAGGGGCCTTTGCCGGTATCTACCTTGATAGGTACAAGATGATTGCTTTTAGGGACCAGGTTGGCCTAAAGCCGATTTGCGTGGGAAGGTTGCAAGATGGATATATTTTTGCATCAGAAACCTGTGCCATAGACTCATGTGGGGCTACCCTTGTAAAGATGCTTGATATAGGAGAGTTGGCTATTGCCAGGGGCGGTAAACTCAACTTTGAAAAGTATGCAGATGAAAAAGAAAAGAAGTCCTGCCTATTTGAAATGATTTATGTGTCAAGACCTGATAGCTACATGGATGGAACATCCATCTATCAAGCAAGACACAAGATGGGCCAAGAGCTCTACTATGAAAACCCAACTGAGGCTGACATTGTTATGGGGGCACCTGATTCAGGTCTAGTTGCAGCCATAGGTTATGCCGAAGCGGCGAAAATCCCCTACAAGGACGGGATAATTAAGAATAGGTATGTTGGTAGAACCTTTATTAATTCCAACGACGATTCTAGGACCAAGGATATTTTTATTAAGCTTAATCCCATAGCTGAAGTCCTAAAAAATAAGAGGATAATCCTCGTTGATGACTCGATTGTAAGAGGGTCTACCTCAAGAAGGACAATAAAAATGCTAAAGGATGCTGGAGCCAGGGAAGTCCATGTTAGGATATCCGCCCCTCCAGTTATAGAGACATGCAACCTATCCCTAGACTCTCCATATAAAGAAAAACTAATAGCCCACAACATGACTATAGAAGAACTAAGAGACCATATAGGGGCTGACTCCTTATACTTCTTATCTTTAGAGGGCTTGAAGAAAAGTAGTGGCGATAGTGGTTTTTGCGACCACTGTTTTACAGGAAATTATCCAATAGAGGTGAATGATGAAGTTGACATATAAAGACGCTGGCGTTGATAAGGAAGCTGGCTACAAAGAGGTAGAATTAATTAAAGGCATAGTTAAAACTACTTTTAATAAGGGAGTAGTTTCTGACTTAGGCGGCTTTGGTGGCATGTTTAGGATAGACAAGGACAAGTATGAAAATCCAATCCTTGTATCTGGTACAGATGGGGTTGGAACTAAGTTAGACCTTGCCTTTAGGATGGACAAGCATGACACAGTTGGTATAGATGCTGTGGCTATGTGTGTAAATGACGTTTTATGCCAGGGAGCAAGGCCAATATTTTTCCTAGACTATATAGCTACTGGTAAATTAGTACCTGAGAAAATGGCTCAAATCGTAGAAGGAGTGGCTGAAGGCTGCCGTCAATCACAAGCCGCTTTAATAGGTGGAGAAACAGCAGAAATGCCAGGCATTTACCAAGAAAACCACTATGATATAGCAGGTTTTGCCGTAGGTATTGTTGATGAAAAGGATGTAATTACAGGGGACAAGGTTGCAGTAGGTGATAAGCTAATAGGCCTAAAATCAAGTGGTCTACATTCTAATGGCTTCTCCCTAGTTAGAAAGATAGTTTTTGACCTACAAAATAAGAGCTTGGACGAATATTCTGAAGAGCTTGGTATGACGATAGGTCAGGCCCTAATCCAACCTACAAAAATCTATGTTAAAGATGTCCTACCACTTTTAGATAAGTTTGATATCCATGGTATCAGCCATATTACAGGTGGTGGAATTTATGAAAACCTACCAAGAATCTTAAAGGACGGTCAAAAGGCAATTTGGGACCTAAAAGACTATGAAATACCTCAAGTCTTTAAGATGATTCAAAAGTGGGGAGATATAGAAACTAATGAAATGTTCAATACATTTAACATGGGAGTGGGCATGGTCCTAGTTGTTGACCCTAGCCAATACGAAGATATATTAAAGGACCTTGAAGAAAGGCAAATATCCTATGTTGAAATGGGACAAATAGTTGAAGGACAAAAGGGTGTAGAGCTGTGCAACCTAAAAGAATAGCGGTATTAGTATCCGGTTCGGGCTCCAACCTTCAGTCTTTGATAGACAAGCAAAAAAAATATTTTAATGGGGAGATAGTCTTTGTCTTTTCAAACATTAAAAAGGCCTATGGCCTAGAAAGAGCAAGACAAAACTCAATTGAGACTGGATATCTTTCAAAAAAAGATTTTGCATCTGCTGAGGAATATGACCAAAAACTTGTCGACCTCTTAGAGGAAAGAAAGGTTGATTTGATTGTCCTAGCTGGATATTTAAGGATTATAACCCCAGTTTTAATCAACAAGTTCAAGAATAGGATTATTAACATACATCCATCCCTGCTGCCTTCCTTTGGCGGAATTGGCTACTACGGTATCCACGTCCATGAGAAGGTCCTAGAAAGGGGATGTAAGGTCAGTGGGGCAACAGTTCATTTTGTAGATGAGGTCGCCGATGCGGGCCCAATAATTCTTCAAAGGACTTTGGATATTGATCAAGCTTGGTCCAAGGAAGACCTACAAAAGGAAGTATTAAAAATAGAACATGAAATCTTGCCTGATGCTGTAAAGCTATTTTGTGATGACAGGCTAATAATAAGGGATAAAAAAGTTTTTATTAAGGAGTAGAAATGAAAAAGAATGCATTGTTATCAGTATTTGATAAAGAGGGTATTGTTGAATTTGCAAGAAGTTTGCATGATTTAGGATATAACCTTATATCCACAGGTGGTACTTATAATTTATTGGAAAAAGAAGGTATTGAAGTCTTTGATGTTTCAAGTATAACAGAATTTCCAGAAATGCTTGATGGCAGGGTAAAAACTCTTCACCCTAGGATACACGCCGGCATCCTTTATAGAAGGGATAGGGAAGATGACAAAACTATCCTAGAAGAAAAAAATATCCCATCTATAGACATAGTTGTAAATAGCCTTTATCCATTTGAACAAATGCTTGCTCAAGACAAGGATGAAGCTACCATGATTGAAAATATAGACATCGGTGGTCCAAGCATGATTAGGGCTGCTGCTAAAAATTTCAAAGATGTAGCCATAGTTGTAGATAAAAATGATTATGATGAGATAATCCAAAGAATCAAGGAAGATAGCCTAGACTTAGACTATAGGAAGAAATTGGCTGCAAAGGCATTTTCCCTTACTGCCTACTACGATGGGGTAATTTCTAATTATTTCAATGAAATTACTGACAACAAGTTCCCTCAACATTTGACAAGACCATTTAGACTTGATTCAGAGCTTAGATATGGTGAAAACCCTCACCAAAAGGCTTCCTACTATATTGATGGTTACTTGAGAAATGATAGGAAATTCGACTTTGAAAAGCTTCATGGTAAGGAAATTTCTTTTAATAACATGAACGACCTTACCGGAGCTGTTATGAGCCTTAAGGAATTTGACCTTCCAACAGTTGTTGGGGTTAAGCATACAAACCCTTCAGGTATAGGCTCTGGCCAAACCATAGATGAAGCCTTTGACAAGGCTATCGCATGCGATAACATCTCAATCTTCGGTGGAATTATCGCAGCTAATAGGCCAGTTACTGTTCATATGGCAGAAGTAATTCACTCCATGTTTATGGAAATAGTTATAGCTCCTGACTTTGAAAAAGAAGCCTTTGATATCCTTTCTCAAAAGAAAAATATCAGGTTAATTAAGTCTTCAAATATCGTTGAAGCTAAGTGGCAAGACCTTAAGTTTAAGGATGTAATCAATGGCGTTATAGTTCAAGAAAAAGACGACCTTTTATTCAAGGATGAAGACTTCAAGGTAGTTTCTAAACGTCAACCAAGCCAAGAAGAAATAGACAATATGATTTTTGGTATGAAGGCTATAAAAAATGCAAATTCAAATGGTGTAGTTCTTGCTAAGGACAATGGTACAGTTGGTTACGGCTTTGGGGAAGTAAGAAGGTCATGGGCTGTTGAAAAAGCTATCGAAAGAGCTGGCGAAAACATCCAAGGCTCAGTTCTAGCATCAGATGCCTTTTTCTTTGAAGATACAGTAGAATTGCTTCACGAAAATAATGTTAAGGCGGCTATTTCTCCAGGTGGTTCAATCCACGATAAGGCTGTAATCGAACTTTGCGACAAGTACGATATAGCCCTAGTATTTACATCTACTAGACACTTTAAGCATTAGGAGTTAGATAATGAATATTCTAATTATAGGAAGTGGAGGAAGGGAACACGCCATTGCCGTTTGTCTTTCTAAAAACTCCCAAGTAGAAAAAATATACCTATCCAACTTTAATGGGGGGCAAGAAGATAAAATCGAAATAAAGCATATCGACCACTACAACTTTGATGAAGTTGATAAATTTATTGTAGACCATGGAGTAGACCTTACTATTATAGGGCCTGAAGACCCTCTTAATGCCGGTATAGTGGACTATCTTCAAGACAAGGGCCACAGGGTTTTTGGACCCAGGAAAAAATCTGCCATCCTTGAAGGAAGTAAGCTTTATGCAAAAGAATTTATGGACAAGTACTCTATAAATACTGCTAAATATAGGTCATTTGACTCCTATGAAAATGCCCTTGCTGGCCTTGACGAGTTTGGCTATCCTACAGTTGTAAAAGCCAACGGTCTATGCCAAGGCAAGGGGGTCTATATCTGTAAGGATAGGGAAGAAGCCGAACTCGCCATTAAAGAAATATTCCTAGATAAGATATTTAAGGATCAAGGGGCAAGTATAGTCCTAGAAGAGTACCTTCAAGGCTTTGAAGCATCCCTTTTATGCTTCGTGTCAAAAAATAAGATTTATCCATTTGATACTGCCATGGACTATAAAAAAATCTATGAAAATGACCTAGGACCTAACACTGGTGGGGTTGGAGCAATAAGTCCAAATCCATATTGGAATGACGACCTTCAAGAACAGTCAGACCTTATCATTAAAGCTATAGAAGATGGTCTAGAAAAGGAAGATATAGGCTTTAGCGGCATCCTATTTATAGGCTACCTAGTCCAAGATGGAAAGCTTTATGTCCTAGAGTTTAATACTAGGTTTGGTGACCCGGAAACAGAAGTCTTGCTACCAAGGCTTAAGTCAGACCTTCTAGAAAACATAAATCAGTCCATAGATGAAAAAGAAGTGAAACTTGAGTTTGATAAAAACTATGCTATGGCAACTATCCTTTGCTCAATGGGCTATCCAAAAGCCTATGACAAGGGATTTGAAATAAGGGGCCTAGAAGACCTGAGAGACCAAATTATTTTCCATAATGGAACAAAAAGAAATGGTCAAAAGGTTTATACTAATGGGGGCAGGGTCTTATCAGTGGTTGCCCTTGCTGATAGCCTAGACCAAGCTAGAAAAAAAGTATACGAAAATATTGAAAAAATCTCGTTTGATAACATGACCTATAGGAAGGATATAGGTTTGATAAAATAATGTTATAGACGACTTAATCAGAGTGATATATAATTGATTTATGGAGAGGTTGAAAAAGTCTTTTTTAAGAAAATTATATATCACTTTTTTGCTATTTGCCCTTGTGGGATGTTCTTTTGGCAAGCTTCCTGATGAAGCTGAATTTATGATTAAGAAATATCCAGAACTTGCCCTTATGAGGGAGAGTTTTAGTAAAAAAAACCTAGACCCTGATAAGATAGATGTTAGCGAAGACCTTAATAAAAAGAACTTCCCATCCTTTATTCAGTGGGATGATAGGTGGGCCTATCTTCCATATAATGGGTCGATAATGGTAGCAGAAGGGAATATACCTACAGCCCTGTCATCGATTTATTGCCACTATTTTAATGATAAGCCTATTAACCCTTATCAAATGGGCCAATACTTTGAAAATAATGGATGGACAGTTTCCAAAATGGGGACAAGCTGGAATGCCATCGAAAAAGGAAGTCTTTATCTGGGCTTAAAGTACAAGGTTATTTCACCATCCGAAATTGATATGACAAATAACCTGAAAAAGGGCAATGTCCTTTTAGCTAGCGTTGGAAGCGGAGACTTTACAGAGGATTCAGGCTTGATAATAATCTATGGTAAAAGCGGCAATAAATTTAAGGTATCAGACCCTCTAAGCAGGAAAAATTCTGAGAGCCTATGGGACTATAAAACCCTCTATGACCAGATAATCCACATGTGGGCTTTCAATAAACAGTGATGTAATTTGTTATATCATTGATTATTTGATCAATAATACTTATAATATATGTGGAAATCGTAATCAAAAAGCTTGAGCATTTGCCTTGAGCTAAAAGAAGAACAAGGGAATCCAGCAAACCCCTACAAGGGTTTGTAAATAATTAGAATATGTATTTATTAGGAGGAATCATGGAATTTGTAAAAGTAGAAGTAAAGGAAAATGTAGCTTTAGTAACTATTGATAGACCAAAGGCATTAAACGCTCTAAATAAGCAAGTACTTGAAGAATTAGGACAAGCTTTTGACTCTATAGACCAAGAAGTAGTTAGAGTAGTTGTAATCACAGGTGCAGGAGACAAGTCTTTCGTAGCTGGTGCAGATATAGCACAAATGAAGGATATGGACGCTGAAGAAGGTAAGGAATTTGGTAGATTTGGTAACTCAATCATGAGAAAAATCGAAACATTCCCACTTCCAGTAATAGCTGCAGTTAACGGATTTGCCCTAGGTGGTGGAAACGAACTTGCTATGTCATGTGATATCAGATTAGCATCTGAAAATGCCCTATTTGGTCAACCAGAAGTTGGTCTAGGAATTACTCCAGGATTTGGTGGAACTCAAAGACTTGCTAGACTTATTGGATCTCAATCAATGGCTAAAGAAATCCTACTTTCTGCTAGAAATATAAAGGCTGAAGAAGCTAAAGTATTAGGTCTTGTTAATGAAGTTTACCCAGTAGGTGAAGTAGTAGAAGCTGCTCTTAAACTTGCAGGAAAGATAGCTAAACAAGCTCCTATAGCTGTAAGAAGAACAAAATTTGCTATGAATGAAGGTCTAGACCATCCAATGGACGGTGCTATCGAAGTTGAAGTTGAAGAATTTGGCGAATGCTTCGCATCACAAGACCAAAAAGAAGGTATGTCAGCTTTCTTAGAAAAGAGAAAAGAAAAGAACTTCATCAATAAGTAATCCGCTAAAGTTGTTATAAAAATAAGTTTGTAATATAATAAATTTGCAGTATTTCTGCAAGCATTTTCCTAGATAAGAAGATAAGGAAATAAAAATAATTGTAAAGGAGAATATACATGAAAGGAAAAACCGTAGATCAAATCAAGGTAGGAGATGTTGAAACTTTTGCAAGAACAGTTACAGAATCAGATGTTTACCTATTTGGTGGAGTAACTGGAGACCTAAACCCAGCTCACACAAACCAAGAAGCATCTGAAAAGACAATGTTTAAGGGAAGAATAGCTCACGGTATGCTTACAGCTTCATACGTTTCTACAATCTTAGGTATGTATTTACCAGGACCAGGAACAATCTTCTTAAGCCAAGAAACAAAATTCTTAAAGCCAGTACACTTTGGTGACACAATAACTGCAAAAATAGTTTGTACAGACGTAAATGTTGAAAAGAACATCGTTTCATTCGACTCTGAATGTGTAAACCAAGACGGCGTGAAAGTACTAGTTGGTAAGGCTGTAGTAATGCCTCCAAGAGCATAATTAAATATCGAATTCAAACTGACCATCTAAACTTATCCCAAGTTAATGGTCAGTTTTACATTGCAAATTTAAATAGCTCTATTAGGAATCAGCACCCTCAACAGATATTTTAGACCTTTATTTTTTTAGACTAAAAAACTAAAGTTACTTAAATAAGTAATCGAAAATTGGTTATATATATAGTATGAATATTAAAGGAGGAAAATTATGAAAATCACATTTGGAAATAATCCTGTAACCCTAGTAGGTAACGAAGTTAAAGTAGGTGACAAGGCACCAGAATTTAAGGCAGTTAAAAATGATTTGTCTGAGTACAACTTAGCTGACGACCTTGGTAAGGTAATTATCATATCAGTTGTACCTTCAATAGATACAGGGGTATGTTCAATTCAAACCCAAACATTTAACAAGGAGGCATCTGAATTAGATGAAAGCATTAAGCTAATCACTATTTCACTAGACCTACCTTTTGCCCAAGGAAGATTCTGTGGAGCTCACGGTATCGAAAACCACGACCTAGTTTCAGACTACAAGGATAGGGAATTTGGTCAAAAATATGGTTACTTAATCGATGAACTAAAGCTTCTAGCAAGAGGTGTAGTAATCATAGATAAAGAAGGTAAAATTGCTTACAAAGAAATCGTGCCAGAAGTAACACACGAAGTAAACTTTGAAAAAGCTCTAGAAGAAGCTAATAAACTAATCTAGGTTCAATAGAATAAATATATGAAAACATCTGTCGGAGTCTATATGTGGGACTCTGGCAGATTTTTTTAT
>CAYFNZ010000018.1:16909-19176 GCA_964344625.1 uncultured Peptoniphilaceae bacterium
CAATCATGTTAACTTTTGGATTTTTGATAAACCTATTCTTATATGATGTCTTAACATTCGAGATAAACAACTATATGTCAAGGGTCTTACTCCTATTGCTAGGCTATGTGTTTATCACATTTTCTAATGCCTGGTTGGTTTGGTTGGACTTTGTGCCACTTCCTCCAGAAGGTTTTTCAACTGCAATGGCAAGAAATTACAAGACTTCTTTTGGCAAGGTAAGGCTGGGAGTAGATATCTTCTGCTTGGCGTTTAACATTTTTGCAACACTTGTATGGAAAATCCCTCTGCAAATTAGGGAGGGGACTATTATCGCTTTATTTATCTTTAATATAATGATTAATTTCTTTATAAAGAGGATAGATGAATTTATGGAAGTAAGGGGTCAATTCAATATAAATTTAGAACTTATTGAAAAGTGACAAATTTTAGATATACTATTATAGGTATGTATTAGGAGAAATATGAGAAAAATATGGATTAAATAAAGGTATAGATAATTTGATGACCTTGGAGTTTGATGTTAATGAAGATGGTAAGCCTATCTTGATTAAAACATTTCTTCCATTGGGAGATTAGTAAATATTAAATTGCATACCTTCATAAGAAAGAGGCGAAAATGAATAAGAAACAAAGATCAGTAGTTAGAGATCTAATTTTTTCTGCAATAGGTATTGCGATACTTGGAGCTGGAATTGCATTGATGATAAAACCTAAGATTGGGTTGGCACCTTGGGATATAGCGTCATTTACCATATCAGAGGCCCTAAATATAAAGTTTGGTTCGGCATCTATGGTCCTAAATTTTGTAGCTATAACATTACAGATACTTATTTTGAGGTCAAACTTTAAGAAGAGTCAGATACTTCAAATTCCGGTGTCGATATTTTTAGGCTTGATAATAAACTTTTTTGAATATAGTGTGTTTACCTTTATGGTTAGTACTTATTTGCAAAAGTTGTCGGTATTTATCATAGGCGTTTTAGTAGCAAGCTTTGGAGTATCAATCCTGGTTGTTGTAAACTTTATTACCATGCCAGCAGAAGGCTTGTCCCTAGCTGTTGCAGAAAAAACAAAACAGTCATTTGGTAAGATGAGATTTGGCTTGGACCTAGTCTGCACCATAGGCTCATCGGCAATTGCCTTAATTCTTTCCCTGCCTTTGGCGGTGAAAGAGGGAACTCTTATAGGTATGGTTCTATTTAATATAGCCCTAAATATTTATATCAAGATATTGAAGAATTTCATAAAAACTGATGAGGAGGCTGTATGAAATTAAATAAAATTAAGACGATTGCAGTAGATGTTGATGGAACGCTTCATAATTCAGATAAGAGAATTTCACAAAAGACGAAAGAAGCTTTACTAAAGATACAAAAAGAAGGCGTTCACCTAGTAGTCTGCTCTGGAAGGCCGATAAAATCCATGCTTGAAATAGCAAAGGAATTGGAACTTGATAAATACCATGGCCTTATCATTTCAAATAATGGGGCCATAGTTTATGATGTAATAAATCACAAAAAGCTTCACGAAGCACCTATTGACCACAAGCTTGTAGTAGAAATCCTAGAAAACTTTGAAGGAAGAAATATCTGGCCTATGATTGAAGACGGTGACTATATGCTAGTAAAGGATGTCTATGAAGGTGTAGTAACCTACAATGGACAAAAGATAAATCTTACTCAAACAGAATCTAGGGCAGGCAACTATTTATTAAAAGAAGCAAAGAAAATCCAAGATGAAGTTAACATGAATGTAAATAAAATCCTTACAATTGTTGAGCCTTCAGAAATGGACGAAACGCTAGCAGAATTCCAAGAAAAATTCGGTGACAGGCTATATGTAGTGCAAACATCACCATTTTATATGGAATTTATGAGACCTGAAGTAAACAAGGCCTTTGGCCTAGAAAAAATAGGCATAGACCCAGAAACCCTTATGACCTTTGGGGACAGTATGAACGACTTGGAAATGCTTAAATATAGCAAGTATCCAATCGCCATGGGCAATGCCCAAGAGCCCCTAAAAGAAGAAGCTGTCTATGTAACAGCTGACAATGACCATGACGGCATCTATGAGGCCTTAAAGCATTTTGGCTTGGTTTAGAATATGGGATATATAGCATTGCAAAAAGATGATGACCTTCTGCGATGCTATTTTTGCTTTAAATATCTATTTCAGAACCTGAATTATGGTGACTAGGCGTTTTAAGCCAGAGGCCTTGTGGCAGCCCGGGTAAATTAGGTCGATTGAGCCGTGCCCGCTTG
>CAYFNZ010000018.1:19276-22036 GCA_964344625.1 uncultured Peptoniphilaceae bacterium
CCAGAGGCCTTGTGGCAGCCCGGGTAAATTAGGTCGATTGAGCCGTGCCCGCTTGCCACTACAAAATTACAGCCAACTTCATTCATGCGGGCTAAGATTTTCTTAAAGCGGTCTATGTCATATGTATAATCAGATCTTACAAAGGTGCCGTCAACATCGACAGCTACTAGTTTTATGTCATGTTTCATCTTTTAATAATCTTCCTTTCTTAAAAAATATTTATATCTAATTCTAATTATATTATTATAAATTTAATAAGCGAGAAATGCTGACAGTTGGTGGATTTGCTTGCCAGTGATTGATAATTTTTATCAAAAAAGTTTACTATGACTAACTTTTATATTATAATGATAAAGAATGTTAAAAACATTCATAATGATTAATGTTAAAAAAGATATTAAATATATTAGGAGGTATTTTATGTCATTAGTTGGAAAAGAAATAATTGAGTTTAGTGCACAGGCTTATGATCCTGTTAAGGAAGAATTTGTAACTGTGTCAAGTGAAGATTTGAAGGGAAAGTGGACAGTAGTAGCATTTTACCCTGCTGACTTTACATTTGTTTGTCCTACTGAACTAGAAGATCTTCAAGAACAATATGGACGTTTAAAGGAACTTGGAGTTGAAGTTTACTCAGTTTCTACAGATACACACTTCGTACACAAGGCATGGCATGACCATTCACCAGCAATCTCAAAGATTGAATACAAGATGATTGGAGACCCTAGCCACCAAATTTCTTTAGGTTTTGATGTACTTGATGAACAAGGTCTTGCTCAAAGAGCGACTTTTGTAATCGACCCTGATAATGTGGTTCAAGCTCTTGAAATCAATGCTGACGGTATTGGTAGAGATGCTTCACAACTTTACGATAAGATTAGGGCTGCTCAATATGTAAGGGAAAATCCTGGCGAAGCTTGTCCTGCAAAGTGGAAAGAAACTGGCAAGACTCTTACTCCGGGCTTAGACCTAGTAGGTAAGATTTAAGTATGTTGACAAGTCAATTAAAAGAGCAATTAAGACAATATCTGGAACTCCTTGAAAGTGATATCACTTTCGAGGCCAGTCTAGATGGGTCTAAGGCATCTGAAGACCTAAGAGAATTTCTAAATGATGTTGTAGGTTTGTCTGATAGATTGAGCTTAATTGAGAAGGAAAGGGACCTAACTCCTTCCTTTGAAATCCTAGCAAATGGAGGATCAAAGGGGGTAGTTTTTGCTGGAACTCCACTTGGTCATGAATTCGAATCCTTTGTATTAGCCCTATTACAAGTTTCTGGAAGGGCTCCAAAGATCAGTCAAGAAGAAGTAGAAATAATTAAGTCAATAGACGAGGACATTCATTTTGAAACCATAGTTTCTTTAACATGCCAAAATTGTCCTGACATAGTTCAGGCCCTAAATATCATGTCTGTGTTGAACCCTAGAATCAGCCATACCATGATAGAAGGGGGCGCATTTGAAGACCTAGTTGAAGAAAGAAAGATTCTTTCAGTACCGGCAGTCTACAAGAATGGGGAAGCCTTTCATACAGGTAGGGCCTCATTAAAGAGTCTACTTGAAAAGCTTACAGGTTCTAAGAAAAAACTTGATGTAAAAAAATATGGCACCTTTGATGTCCTAGTTGTAGGTGGGGGTCCCGCTGCAGCTTCTGCGGCTATCTATACTGCAAGAAAGGGCTTAAAGACAGGTATAGTCTGTGGAGAGTTTGGCGGCCAGGTAAATGATACACTTGGCATTGAAAATATTATCGGAACCAAGTACACAGAAGGTCCTAAATACATGGAGCAAGTAAGAGACCATGTAGCGTCTTACAAGATTGACCTAATCGAGGGCTTTTTAGCAGAAGACTTTATAAAAGAGGAAGATACAAGCATTTCCCTAGTTTTAGATTCTAAAGACAAGCTATCAACTCAGTCTTTAATAATTGCGACTGGGGCAAGATGGAGACTAATAGGTATTCCTGGCGAGACTAAATTTAGAAACAAGGGGGTAGCATATTGCACCCACTGTGACGGTCCGCTATTTAAGGACAAAAATATAGCTGTAATTGGAGGCGGAAACTCAGGGGTTGAAGCTGCAATTGACCTAGCTCAATTAGGTAAGAAGGTTACTTTGCTAGAATTTGCTGATAGCCTAAAGGCTGATAGGGTCTTACAAGACAAGCTTAGAAGCCTTGCTAATGTCGAAATCATTACCAATGCTCAAACTACTTCGATAGACGGTGATGACAAGGTATCTGGTCTAACATATAAGGACAGGGAAAGTGGACAAAGTCACCATATAGATGTTCAAGGAGTATTTATCTTAGTAGGCCTTGACCCAAATACAGAGTGGACCAAGGATAAATTAGAAAAGAACAAGATGAGAGAAATCCTTGTAGCAAAGGATGGATCTACGAATGTAGAAGGGGTCTTTGCCGCAGGAGACTGTACTGACACCTTTTACAAACAAATTGTAATAGCCCTAGGAAGCGGAGCAAGCGCAGGCTTAGGAGCGTTTAACTACTTGATTAGAAAATAAAAAAATAGCTTGTTTTGGGAACCCAAAACAAGCTATTTTTCTATATTATATTTGTCTATTTTATGGAGAGGCTTCAACCGTATTTTGTAAATGTAAATTTTTTCTATGATTTCATGCACTAATCAAAAAATCGGAAGGTGTGCATGAAAAATTAGGTGCCTTTGAATGAATCATGACTACTAGCATAGCTGGTGGCCTAAACTACAAAAATATCTGCTAGGAGTCAGCCCCCAACAGA
>CAYFNZ010000019.1:0-19686 GCA_964344625.1 uncultured Peptoniphilaceae bacterium
TAGCCAATCTGCTTTATTTTGATTTGTATTGATATACAATGGTCGGGGTGAGAAGATTCGAACTCCCGGCCCCATGGTCCCAAACCACGTGCGCTACCAAACTGCGCTACACCCCGATTACCAACTGACTTATTTAGTATATACAAATTTTTTGTGCTTGTCAACACTTTTTTAAAATATTTTTTACAAAAGTTTTTTATTGTAATATTTAGGCTAAATGTAAGTGGCTTGGGACCTGTTTAATTGGGAATTATATGATTTTTGTGGTCTAGGCTTATTGTGGCCTAGGCATTTTCTGATGGGCTTGTTTTCTTTTTTCGGAAGAATTTTCTTGCGGTGTTTGAGCCAGTTTTTTTCACGCTTGAGGCTATGGTTTTTGTAACTAGTTTGCTGTTGTCTGCTATGATTGAACCCATGTAGGATAGGGATTGTAGGGAGGCATTTTTCCTGATGAAGTTTTTGGTTTGTGGAACTTCCATGCCTAGGTAGGCTTGGGTTACTATGCCAACTCTTAGGGTTAGGTAGGCATTTACGGAGCCTTCCATGATTGAGGAGACAACTAGGTTTGTTATTGGGACCATGCCGGGGATGGTTGAAGCTATGCTCTCACCTAGGACGGCTGCGATTAGGGGTTCCATTTGATCTTCGATTAGGTCTGCATCTTCTATGGACCTTGCCATGAAGATGACGCTAGCCACTTGTAGGTAGAGCTTGCCCATGCTCTTTAGGGAAGGCCTTGTTTGGTAAAGTGAGGCAAGCTGCCAGATCATTTTAACCATGGAGCTAAGGACCAAGATACTGTCAAGGGTCCCATTTTGGGAGATGGCCGTAGAGATGAAAATAGTATTGGCATTTCCCTTGATAAGGGGTAAAGACAGGTCGTCTAGTAGGTCGAAGGCTTTTGTTACAAGGTCTTCTTTTGACAAGTGGTCTGAGTCAAAGTCTATTTCTTTAAGATTTTTGTTGTGCTTTAGCATGGCTATAGTTTGGTCTAGGTAGGCTTGGTATTCTTCCTCACTGGCATCTGTCTTTAGGATTGGGACTTTTGGAGCCCTAAACCACATGAATAAAATCTTTCCTAACAGGTAAATGAGAAAGATTAAGAGCCCATAGGTAAGGGCGTAGGCCAGAAAGGCGTTAATTTTATATATTAGGTTAAAGAAAAGGATGAATTGATTGATTATGAATAGGAAAAATATGATTCCAAGGATTATAAAAATTCCTATTATAAGCTTTTTTAAGTTTTCAAACATGAGATACCTCCTTTAGTATAATATTACTCCACTTGGGGGCTTAAGTCTAAAAGATATCATGGAAAATGCTTTTAAATCAAAGTCAGGGATACCTTCCTAGGTACCCCTGGTTTGGAGTTTGTGATTACCAAATTTTGTTAGAGTTTTTCTTTACTTTTTTATATATTACTATGCCGGCTGCAAGGATGATTAGGATTAATATCCAATTTCTAACAATAAATAGGGCTAGATTTTCGAAAAATCTGCCTAAGGCACTTAGGGATTCTTGGAATTGTTGGCTGATTTTATCCCCGAAACTTGGCTTTTGCCCAACCGGATTGTCGACTTTTTTTACTTCGCTTAGCTCAACCGTAAAGAATTGGTAGTCGACATCGTGGTCAATATCTGCCATGTGCTTTTTTATCTGAGCTTTTTGACTTTCTACCTTGGATAGTTCATTCTCAACCTTTATAATCTCATCAAAGCTTTCCGCTTTTTTTAGGAGCCCTTGAAGCTTTTCTTCCTTGATATCTTGGGTAGTCTTATCTGCTTCTAAGTCCCTATATTGCTTGGTCAAGTCTTCACTGTAAATGTTTTGTGTAACGATTGTACCCACTTGTCCAAGTGACTTTTGGAAGTCTTTTGACTTGTCCCTAGGCACCCTGATTATGAAGTTAGCGTTTTTAGCATCATCATAAAGCTTGATATTTGCCTCTTCAACGTAGGAAGAAGTTTTTTCAACAAGCTTCATCAAGTCGTCTCTGGCCTTGTCAAATTCAAGGGTTTGTAAGTTATAATAAAACCTATAAATTATTTTTTTATCTGGACTATCATTTAAATTGTAGGTATAGGAGCCCCCTTCAAGGCCCTGCTTTTCATTTTCTTTAGCATCCATGCCTTCATCTGAAAGAGAATCTTCTTCTTTAGGAGTATTAGGATAAGCTTCAGAATCTTCTGACTTGTTATCAGTTAGCATTTGGAAGCCAGCGCCCCAAAATCCACTGAAAATTATTGGGGACAGGGCTAGGACACTAACGATAATAACTAAGCTTGCTGCCAAGGCAAGGACACTTTTTATGGTGAATGCCTTCTTAAAAGTGTCTTTTCTTCTAGATTTTTTCTCTTGATTTAACGAAAAAAGTATCCTTTTTTCATTGAATTCGCTTAATTGGTCTGAATTTTTTTCCCTATCTAAATCTTCCTCTACCATCTGGTCCCTTATACTTGTAAGGGCTTCTTTTAGATTTTTGTCCTTATTCATTAAATTCACCACCTTTTTCAAGCCTTTCTTTCATTTCTTTAATGGCTCTGGATTTTCTTTTTCTTACTGCAGCCTGGCTAATGCCCAAGCTGTCAGCTATTTCATCAGTATTTAAGTCGTATACATAGGAAAGGATTAAGACGTGTAAATAGCTAGGACTTAGTTTCTTCAAGTGAAAAATCAAGGCCTCTTTATCATCAACCTTTAAGTCAAAGGCCTCTGTGGCATCAAATTGCCAATCGTCATCTGTAGGTATTTCTGATTTATTATCATTGTACTTGTCTATACATACATTTCTAGTTACGACAGATATGTAGCCCTTGGTTTCTTTACTTTCAAGGTCCTTGATTTTAGCCATGTTTTTCATAAGCCTGATAGCCGCTTCTTGGACGACATCTTCAGCATCGTACTTATTTTTGTGGTAGCTTAAGGCTATGGCAAACATGTAGTTTTTATACCTGTTAAATAATTTCTCAAAATCGATTCTCTCTTGTTCGCTTAATGCATTAAGGTAAAGTAGAAAAATGGTAATCACTCCTTTCTGATAAACATAACTGATGAATTTGGTGAATTGTGACATATATATTAATTATATATTAGAAATATGTATATTTGAAGAAAAACAGGCTTTTAATCTTTCCAAGTCCTAAATTTTAAGCCTATATGATATAATTTTTTTGAGGTGGACCATGAAGTCAATAAAGCTAATGCATTTAGCCGACTACCATATCGGCTATGAATATAAATTTTTAAAAGATAAGTCAGAAAAAAGAAAACTAGAAGTTTTAAATAGTCTTGAAGCCCTATGTGACCTAGCTAATGGCAAATGCGTAGATCTGGTTCTTATAGCTGGAGACTTTATAGAAGCTTCTAGTATTAGTTCTGCCTACATTTATGAGATAAAAAATACTTTGTCAAAATTCAAGGCTCAGGTATTTATAGTTGCGGGAAACCACGACTATATCTCCCTGGCCTCATATTATTTAGATGAAGATTGGCCTTCAAATACCCATATCTTTAAGACCGACCAGGTAGAGAAAGTCTATATAGAGGACCTAAATACATGTGTCTATGGGGCATCCTTTGTGTCAAGCTACCAAAGACAAGGCCAGCTAGACCATGACTTTAACTTGAATAAGGATTTGATAAATATAGGTATTTTCCATGGGGATGCAATCTTTCAGACTGATGACCTATATAACCCTATAAGCAGGATGGAAATTGCAAATTCAGGCTTTGACTACCTAGCCTTGGGCCATATTCACAAGAAAAGCGGCCTTATAAAAGAAGGGAAAACTCTCTTTTCATATCCTGGAAGTCCCGTATCCTTGGGATTTTTCGAGCAAGGCCCCAGGGGAGTTCTTCTTTTAGACTTGGATAAGACCAGCCTAAAAGATGATTTTTATGAACTAGAAATCGGTCAATTTATAGAAGAAAAAGTCGACATTTCAGACCTTAATTTTGAGAGGGAAGTTTCAGAAAGGATTTTATCTTTACTAGAGAAAAAGTATAAGAATTTTGAAAAAAACTACTATAGGATTATCTTGACAGGCTATGTAGATGAGAACTTTGCTGCAAGTTTTGACAAGCACCTTTTAGAAGACTTGCTAAAAGGCTTGACCTATGTTGAAATCCTTGATGAAACCAGGCTTGACCTTGATTTTGACCTGGTAAAAAAAGAAAATTCCCTTAAGGGAAAATTTATCTACAATATTATGAAGGAAAAAGAAGAAGCCAAAAAGTGTGGGGATGACCAAAGTCTAGAGATTTTAGACAAGGCTCTAAATGCCTGCCTTAAGGCTTTTGAAGGAAAAATATAATGATTATTAAAAAAATATATATAGATAATTTCGGAAAATTTAATAATTATGAAATAGACTTTGACAAGGGCCTAAACCTGGTATATGGGGCCAATGAGTCTGGAAAAACAACCCTTATGACCTTTATCATGATGGCATTTTACGGGAGCAGTCAAAGGAAGAAGGATATCTTGTCAAACCCTAGAAAAAAATATAGGCCCTGGAATGACAAGCCTATGAAGGGGCATATCATTTTTGAATATAAAAACCGAGAATACAGGCTGGACAGGACCTTTTATGAGACCAACAACAAGGATGAGCTTTCTTTGATAGATAATATTTCTGGAGAAAAGATAGAAATCAAGGACCCTAAAGAGCCTGGAAAATACTTTTTTGGCATGTCCTATGACAGTTTTAAGAAGAGCCTTTTTATTGATTCTGAAGACTTATTTTTTGCAGGAGATGATAATTCAGAAATCAAGGAAAAACTCCTAAATATGATAAGCACTTCAGATGAGAATATTTCCTATGACAAGACTAGGGGAATCTTGGAAGAAAAACTATATTCCTATAAGTCTAGGTCTGAAAAGAAGGGCCTGATTCCTGACTTGGAAGAAGAAATTAGGGAAGAAAAGAAAAATTTAAGCCTTGCCGTCCAAGAAGAGGATGAGAAAAAAAACACCTTAGAAAGGCTTCATAGGCTTGAAGCGGAGATAGAGATTGAAAATCTAAAATCAAAAATTAATAAAACTCAAGCCGATCTCGATATGGCCCTTGACTACCAGGCTATAAATGAAAAGAGAAAGGACCTGGAAGGCCAAATCAAGGCCCATGAAGAAGACAAGAGAAAGGTATATTCAGATCTAGACCAGAAAAAACTAGACTACCACAAGCTTTCAGACAAAAGAAAGGCCTTACTTGAAGAAAAAACTGCCCTTGGCGACAAGCTTAAAAACCTTGACTTGGATGGAGCAACAGCCGTAAATTCAGGCGAAAAAAACTACCATACCTGGTCAAAAATTTGCATGGTGGCAGCTCTTTTGATGGTTTTGGCATTTGCCATAAATCCAATCAATTCTTCAAAACCATATTTAAGGTATGGGTTTTTAGGTCTTGGTATCATTTTTATCCTGGTGAAATTCTTTTATTTAGACAAGAAGAAAGAGGCTCTAGAAAAGTCTAAAATCAGCCAGCTAGAAAGAGAAAAAATTTTTAAGAAATTAACCTATGATAGGGACCTGGTAGATACTGAGATTTCAAGCCTTGACAGGAAAATTATAGAATCTAAGCTTTCAATCAAGGAAGAGGAAGGCCAGCTTGACCTCATAGATTCCTTAATGGCAAGTAAGAGGGAAGACCTTGACCATATTAAAAAATATAAGTTTATGGCATCCCTTGACCCCTTAATAATTGAAAATGCTTCAGCAAAGCTACAAGACTTAAAAAGAAAGTGCCAGGAAAAAGAAGCGGAGTACCTACATGATTTTGCTAGCTACTTGATTTTGGAGGAAGTGGAGGACTTTGAGTCAGATAGGCTTTTAAGCCTAAATAGGGAATATGAGAGGCTAAAAGCCTATTCAAAAGAAAGGTATAGAAACTCGAGATATCCTGAGGAAATCAGGACCAACCTAAGATATTTAGAAGAAAGGCTTGAAGAATTTAACAAGGACTACCTAAGCTTTAAGGAAGCCCTAAGGATTTTAGAAAAGTCTTATGGGGACCTATCCAGGGATTTTGGCCCCCTATTAAATGACAAGAGCCAGGAGATTTTTTACAAATTAAGCGGAAAAAAATATGAAAAACTCTTGATATCTGATGACTTTGATGTAAAATTTGAAGATGGGGATCAAAGAGAAGTCAAGGACTGGAAGTTTTTAAGTTCCGGCGCCAGAGACCAGGCCTATATCTCCTTGAAGCTTGCCCTAGCAAAGCTTTTAAGCAGACCCGACAATAAGATTCTTCTCTTAGATGACATCTTTGTCAAGTTTGATGACAAGAGGGCTAGAGAAGGCATAGATTTTTTCCTAGACTTAGAAGGGGATTTTGACCAAATTATTCTCTTTACTTGTCATAAGAGACTATTTGATTTTGTGGAAGACCCTATCAGGTCTATTAGGAAAATACAATTATGAATTTGATTTTAAAAGTCGGGATAAGTGGTATACTATTTGATATAATTAGGGAAATAGTATAAATATTAATGAAGTAAAAAATGATTTCTTATTGTGAGGAATAAAATGATTGAAATAAAAAGATTTGATAATAAAGTTTGGCTTGCCTCACCTACAATGCATGGTGAAGAACAAGACTTTATCAAGGAAGCTTTTGACACAAATTTGATAGCTCCCTTGGGACCAAACGTAAATGAATTTGAAAAAGAAATAGCTAAATATGTAGGCATTGGCCATGCAGCGGCTACATCAGCAGGGACAGCCTCCCTTCACCTTGCCTATAAGTTGGCGGGTGTTGAACAAGGGGATATAGTCCTTTGTCCTACACTTACTTTTTCTGCCACAGTAAACCCAATTTCATATGAAAAGGGGGTTCAAGTATTTGTCGATTCAGAAAAAGAAACTTGGAATATGGACCCTAGGGCCCTAGAACTTGCCTTGGAAAAATACAAGGGCAGGGTTAAGGCTGTATCAGTTGTAAACCTTTATGGGGTGCCGGCTAAGTTGGACGAAATAGTTGAATTATGCAAAAAATACGGTGTTAGCCTAATAGAAGATGCTGCTGAATCCCTTTCTGCTACATACAAGGGAAGACAAACAGGTACTTTTGGGAAATATAACATTTTCTCTTTTAATGGCAATAAGATTATAACAACATCAGGTGGCGGCATGCTTGTTTCTGAAGACAAGGATGCCATAGAAAAGGCTAGGTTCTGGTCTACTCAAGCTAGGGACCAAGCACCTTGGTACCAACATTCCGAGCTTGGTTACAACTACAGGATGAGTAATGTCCTTGCTGGAATTGGTAGGGGCCAATTACTTCATCTTGATGAACACAGGCAAAAGAAAAAAGAAATCTACATGAGATATAAAGAGGCCTTTAAGGACCTTCCGCTAACTATGAACCCATACCAAGATGTGGCAGAACCAAATTTCTGGCTAAGCTGTATCTTAATTGACAAGGACATAGTTGATTCTGGCAAGGTAAATCCTGAAATAATCAGGCTTGAACTAGAAAAGTACAATGTTGAATCAAGGCCAATTTGGAAGCCAATGCACCTACAACCTTACTATGAAGCTAGGGACTATATTACCTATGATGGTCAAAACAACTCTGAAGACATCTTTAACAGGGGTCTTTGCCTGCCTAGTGACATTAAGATGACAGAGGAAGAACAAGCTGTAGTCATAGAAATAATAAGGGGACTTTTTAAATAGTTAACCTATTTAAGTCCTTATGGAGAATGAGATGAAAATTACAAAACAGAATATAAAATATGTCATCCTTGACATAATAATAATATATGCTTCCTTGTATCTAGCCCTAATTTTAAGGTTTGGAAACAACATCCCAGCTAAATTTGACCAGGCATTTTACAAGGTGATACCATTTTTATTAGCTTTTAAAATCCTATCCTACACCTTTTTAGGAATTTACACAGTTTATTGGAGAAATGCCAGTGTAAATGAAGCTTTTATGTTGACCTCTTCGGTTTTGGTAACCAGCATAATAACTTGGGCCTACTTCCTATTTTTTAGGTATTTACCAATTTCTATATTCTTTATAAGCATAGGTATGGAGCTAATCTTCACCGGCCTTGTAAGATTTATAGAAAGATACAAGTATGGGGCAAGCTTCCTAAGTAAGAACAGCCCTAACAACAAGAGGGTCATGATAGTTGGCGCAGGAGATGCAGGCGTTGCCGTATTAAACGAAATTGCAAGACATGGCAATGAATATGGAAGGGTAGTTTCCTTTATAGATGATGACACTTCTAAGAAAGGCGCAACCATCAAAGGGGTGCCAGTAGATGGAAGTACAAATTTCATCGACAAGGTTGTGAAAAAAAAGAAAATCAACTCAATAATTTTTGCCATCCCATCAGTGTCTATGAAAAGAAGGGCTGAAATCCTTGACAAAATCAAAAAGTTAAATGTCAACGTAAAGGTAGTCCCTTCTATGTATGAGCTAATAAATGGCAAAATCGATATCTCTTCAGTTAGGGATGTCAGCATCGATGACCTATTGGGAAGAGATCAAATAGTCCTAAATTCAGAATCCTTAAAATCCATGATTGAAGGAAAAACCATCCTGGTTACAGGTGGGGGCGGTTCAATAGGATCAGAGCTTTGCAGGCAAATCGCAAAATACAAGCCTAAAAAGCTAATAATCCTAGACATTTACGAAAACAATGCCTACGACATCCAACTAGAGCTTTTAAGAAAATACCCAGACCTAGACTTAGACGTATGTATAGAAAGTATTCGTGACAAGGACAGGCTGAGATTTGTCTTTGATAAATATAGACCAGACCTAGTCTTTCATGCGGCAGCCCACAAGCACGTGCCATTGATGGAAGACTCATACATTTCAGCGATTAAAAATAACGTATTTGGAAGCAAAAACCTGTTAGAACTTGCCGATGAATTTAAGGTTAAAAAATTCGTAAATATTTCAACTGATAAGGCTGTAAATCCAACTAACATCATGGGGGCTACAAAGCGTATCATAGAAATAATGCTACAAACAATCAATTCCAAGTCAGAAACGGAATACGTTGCTGTTAGATTTGGTAACGTCCTTGGGTCTAATGGTTCAGTTATCCCCCTATTTAAAAAACAAATTAGCGAGGGCGGACCTGTAACCGTAACCCATAAAGATATCATCAGATACTTTATGACAATCCCAGAAGCCTGCCAACTAGTCCTTCAAGCAGGAGCCATAGCAAGAGGGGGAGAAATCTTCATCCTAGACATGGGTGAACCAGTTAAAATCCTAGACCTTGCCGAAAACCTAATAAGGCTATCCGGCTTTGTGCCATATGAAGACATAGACATTCAATTTACAGGCCTAAGACCGGGTGAAAAACTATTTGAAGAATTACTTTTAGACCTTGAAAAAAGTGATAAGACAGAGTTTGACAAGATATTTGTTGAAAAACCACAAAACCACGATGAATACCAACTTCAACAAACCCTATATAAACTAGGAAACCTTGTACACAACGGAAGCAAGGAAGAAGTAATTCAAGCAATCAAAGAACTAGTACCAGAATTTAACCACAAGGAAAATGATTAAAAAAAGAAATCTTGTTAGCTGCGGGTCGCCCTATGAGCGAATTCCTCGCTGCACAAGATTTCTTTTTTTAATCAAAGTATACTTTGGAGCGAAGTATTATATGAAAAAAGTAAGGCCCTCGCCCGTGAGGTTGGCTTGTCCACTTTCCCACGTGCGAGGGCCTTACTTTTTTGTTATTTTGTTACTTTTCAATCTAATTTTTTAAATTATCTAAAATAATGTTGAAAAAATGTACCCATACTGATACAATATGATAGATAAATTTAAGGATAGTTAAATATTAGCATTTGGAGAGGATTATTTTAGATGAAAAAGTTCGATATTCTTACAATGGAACAATTTAGTGTGCAAGAGATCAGGGACCTATTGCACGATGCTTTTTTATTTTCTAATTCACATAAAGATTGGCAGTTGACTAGGAGTCGATTAGTTGCCAATCTTTTTTTTGAGCCTAGCACAAGGACCCATTATTCCTTTGTTAGTGCTGAGCACCAGCTTGGGATAAAGGTTATTGACTTTCAGCCTTCTACTAGTTCTTTGAATAAGGGGGAGAGCCTTTATGACACCGTAAAGACCTTTCAGGAGATTGGTATGGATGCCTTGGTTATAAGGCACGTTAAGGATAGGTACTTTGATGAACTTAAGGATATATCTATACCGATAATTAACGGCGGAGATGGGTCTGGCAACCACCCGAGCCAGTCGCTTTTGGACCTTTATACCATATATGAAGAATTCGGCAAGTTCGAGGACTTGAACCTTTTGATTGTGGGAGACATCAAGCATTCTAGGGTAGCCCATTCTGATATTGATACCTTCCAGAGGCTGGGGGGCAAGGTTAAAATAAGCGGACCAGAGATTTGGATGGATCAAAAAGACTTATATATCGACCTTGACGAAGGAGTCAAATGGGCTGATATTGTCATGCTTTTGAGGGTTCAAAATGAAAGACACCAAGATGTCTTGGACTTGAAGGGTAGGACCTACCTTGAGGCCTATGGCCTTACAATCGAAAGAAAGAATATGATGAAAAAACATGCTATTATCATGCATCCAGCCCCAGTCAATAGGGGGGTAGAAATTGATGATAGCCTTGTAGAATGCAGTCAATCTAGGATATTTAGACAGATGAGAAACGGCGTATATGTTAGAAAGGCCATGCTAAAGAAAGTGTTTGGTGAAGAATTTGAAGACCTTAATTAAAAATGCAAGACTAGTAATAAAAGACAATGAAACAGATATTTTTGATATTTTAATTGAAGATGGGAAGATAGCTAAAATTGAGAAGAATCTGGATGAAAAAATAGATAAAGTTTATGACGCTAAAGAAAGACTGACCCTTCCAGGTGGAGTAGATGTACACGTGCACTTAAGAGAGCCAGGTTTTGAAAACAAGGAAACCATAAGGACTGGGACTATGGCCGCACTTAGAGGGGGTTATACAAGTTTAATGCCTATGCCAAATCTTAAGCCAAATCCAGATTCGCTTGAAAATATTGAAAAGTATATGGCCATAATTGACAAAGATGCCCTTGTAAATGTCTTTCCTACCGCATGTATTACAGAAAAATCACAGGGCAGAAAAGTAGTTGATATGAAGGCTATTAAAGATAGGTTTGGAATCAACGCCTTTACAGATGATGGGGTGGGAGTCCAAGATGAAAAAATCATGCTTGAAGCCATGGAGAAGGCTAAAAAGCAAGATGGAATCATAGTGGCCCATACAGAAGACATGTCATATAGAAAGCCAAACTCATCAGTCCATGATGGGGCATTTGCCAAGGAAAATGGCTGGATAGGGATACCTTCTGAGACGGAATACAAGCAGGTCGAAAGGGACCTTGAGCTTGCCTATAGGACTGGGGCAAAATACCATATCTGCCATATGTCTGCCAAAGAAAGTGTTGACCTTTTAAGAAAATACAAGAAAATGGGGGCGGATGTTTCAGGTGAAGTGACCTGCCACCACCTACTTTTAATAGATGAAGATGTAAAAGACGCCAACTATAAGATGAACCCACCTTTGAGGACAAGGGAAGATAGGAAGGCTTTAATTGAGGGCCTTTTAGATGGGACTGTAGACTTTATAGCCAACGACCATGCCCCTCACACCAAAGAGGAAAAAGATAGGCCCATGGGCAAGGCTCCCTTCGGTATTGTGGGAATCGAGACAGCCATACCGCTAATTTACACAAATTTTGTTAAAAAAGGAACCTTTAGCTTAGAAGACTTCCAAAAATTTATAGCGGAAAAACCTGCCAAAAGATTCATGCTTGAAAACAAGGGGAAAATTAAGGTCGGCTATGATGCGGATATAATCGTGCTTTCAGATGAAGAAGTGACCATAAAAAAAGAAGACTTTCTATCAAAGGGTAAAAATACACCTTTTGAGGGATACAAGGTCGTAGGATATCCGGTTTATACATTTGTAAATGGAAAATGCAATTTTGAAAAGGGGACTGTAAATGACTAAAAAAAGATACTTATTATTGGAAGATGGGACCTATTTCGAAGGCCACGCCCTAGGGGCTGACAACTTTAGGATTGGAGAGCTGGTATTTAACACAAATATGGCAGGCTACCAAGAAATAATTTGCGACACATCAAACTGTGGCCAAATCATTGTAATGACCTACCCAATCATAGGAAATTACGGGATAAACAGAGACGGTTTTGAAACGATTATCCCTTCAATCTTTGGCCTTGTAGTATCAGAACATTGTGAAGAACCTAGTAATTTTAGAAGCCAAATGACCCTAGATGACTTCTTAAAGATGAGAAATGTACCGGCTATCACAGACATTGATACCAGGATGCTTACAAGATACATCAGAAAAAACGGCAGCATGAAGGCTGTCTTGACAGATAGTCTAGAAGACCTAGATGGACAGATTAAAGAGATAAAAGACTATGAAATTCCAAAAAACTTTTTAGACATGGTGTCAATTACCAAACCATTTCACATACCAGCATCTGGCAATAGGGTGGTCTTGATAGACTTTGGCTCCATAAATGAAATCTTAAAGGAACTGAATTTAAGAAAGATGGATATTACAGTTGTCCCATACAAGACCAGTCTAAAGGAGATAGAGTCCCTGCATACAGATGCTATAGTCTTGTCTAACGGACCTGGAAATCCAAACAATCTTACAGAAGAAATTGACCTGGTAAAGCAACTTATTGGCAAGTACCCAATCTTGGGTATTGGTCTTGGCCACCAACTTTTGGCCCTTGCATCAGGAGCCAAGGTTGAAAAACTTAAGGTCGGCCACAGGGGGGCAAACTACCCTGTAAAAAACCTTGAAACAGGGCTGACACAAATTGAAATAACAAATAACTCATATACAGTAGATATGGAAAGTTTGAAAAATACAGACCTAGAACTTTCATACATAGGGGCTGATGGAACCTGTGAAGGACTAGAAAACAAGGACAAAGGAATATTTTCTGTACAATTCTACCCTCACCCAATAATTGGAGACAGGCTATCAAACCATGTTTATGAAAAGTTTCTTTCAATCATAAACAAGGACAGGGGACTTGAAGTTAAAGAAAGACAAGAAAAGAAGGAGGAAAAAAATGCCTAAGAGAACTGATATTAAGAAGATTTTGGTGGTTGGCTCTGGTCCGATAATAATCGGTCAAGCTGCTGAATTTGACTATTCAGGCTCTCAAGCATGTCAATCACTTAAAGAAGAAGGCTATGAAGTAATCTTGATAAATTCAAACCCGGCTACTATCATGACCGACTTAGAGACAGCAGACAAGGTATTTATTGAGCCTCTAACAGTGGAATTTGCCTCAAGGATTATCCAAAAGGAAAGGCCAGATGCCATCTTGGGCTCTTTTGGGGGGCAAACAGGCCTAAACCTGGTAGTTGAGCTTGCCGAAAGCGGCATACTTGAAGCAAATGGGGTTAAAATCCTAGGTACCACCCTTGAAGCCATTGAAAAGGCTGAAGACAGGGAAAAATTCAAGGAACTTATGATTGAATTAAATGAGCCTGTGCCAGACTCAATAACTGTAAATAAGGTGGAAGATGCAGTGGCATTTGCCGAAAAAATAGGCTACCCTGTGGTTGTAAGACCGGCCTTCACCTTGGGTGGAACTGGAGGGGGCTTTGCTAAAAATAGGGACCAAGTCATAGATATTACAAAAAATGGTTTGAAACTTTCTCCTATGCACCAATGCTTGATAGAAAAGTCTATAGCAGGCTACAAGGAAATAGAGTTTGAAATCATGAGGGATGCCAGTGACAATGCCATCGCCATCTGCGGCATGGAAAATATTGACCCTGTCGGAATCCACACAGGGGACTCCCTTGTTGTTGCCCCTACTCAAACCCTTACTTCCTATGAAGTAAAGATGATGTCGGATGTGGCAAAAAGGATTGTAAGGGCCCTAGAAATCTGCGGCGGCTGTAATGTTCAACTTGCCCTAGACCCAAATTCCTACAACTATTATGTAATAGAGGTAAATCCTAGAGTTTCAAGGTCTTCAGCCCTTGCATCTAAGGCTACAGGCTACCCTATAGCAAAGATTGCAGCAAAAACCGCTGTCGGTCTAAACCTTGAAGAAATCATAAATCCTGTAACAAAAACTAGCTATGCTTCTTTTGAACCAAGCATAGACTATATAGTTACAAAGATGGCCAGGTTCCCATTTGACAAATTTGACTCAGCAGACAGGAGGCTGGGTACTCAAATGAAGGCTACAGGCGAAGTTATGGCTATTGGAAGAAGCTTTGAAGAATCCTTCTTAAAGGCCATCAGGTCTATAGAAATGAAGGTTGACCACCTAGAAATGAACAACCTGCCAGACACTGAACAAGGCCTACTAGATAGGATAGACTTTAGGGATGACACCAGGATATTTGCCATAGCCAAGCTTTTAAGAATGGGCTATGACCTAGAAAAAATCTATGAAGAAACCAAGATTGATAGGTTCTTCTTAAATAAAATCCTCCACATTATCAGGCTTGAAAAAGAGATGAGGGAAAATGTTAAGGATCTAGAAGTCTTAAGAAAGCTTAAGAAATATGGTTTTTCCGACTCCTATATAGCAAGAAATTGGAAGATGTCTGAAAATGACCTATATGACCTTAGAAAAGCAAATAAGATTATACCAGTCTACAAGATGGTTGACACCTGTGCGGCAGAATTTGAGTCGAATACCCCATACTTCTATTCAACCTATGCCATAGAAAATGAAAGCATAAGAAGCTCAAATAAAAAGGTAATAGTCTTGGGTTCTGGACCTATTAGGATTGGCCAAGGGGTTGAATTTGACTACGCCACAGTTCACTGTGTAAAAACCCTAAAGAAAATCGGCTATGAAGCCATAGTAATAAATAACAACCCTGAAACCGTATCGACAGACTTTTCGATTTCAGACAAGCTATATTTCGAGCCCCTAACCCTAGAGGATGTAATGCATGTAATAGACCTTGAACAACCGGAAGGGGTAATAGTTCAATTCGGTGGACAAACAGCCATAAACCTAGCCCAAGGCCTACATGACAGGGGGGTAAAGATCCTTGGAACCAGCATCGACAACATTGACAACGCTGAAGACAGGGATAGGTTTGAAGCCATGCTTAAAAAATTAGAGATCCCACAACCTAAGGGCATGACAGCATTTACCGTGGAAAGGGCCCTAGAAATAGCTGGCCAAATTGGCTATCCAGTCCTAGTCAGACCTTCATATGTCCTTGGGGGCAGGGCCATGGAAATAGTCCACAACGATGAAGATATGATAAAGTACATGGAAAATGCCATCCTTGAAATCACCCACGATTCTCCTATCTTAGTGGACAAGTATATAGTGGGTAGGGAGGTTGAAATTGACGCAATCTCTGACGGGCATGATGTCTATATACCTGGAATTATGGAACATATCGAAAGGGCAGGTGTCCACTCTGGAGACTCCTTCTCAGTATTTCCATCCCAAAACTTAAATGCCACAGTAATTGGTAAAATAGCGGAATACACCCAAAAAATCGGGGTTAACTTCAACTTTATCGGCCTATTTAACATCCAGTTTATAGTAGATAAAAATGACGAAGTCTATGTCCTAGAAGTAAACCCAAGGTCATCAAGGACAGTTCCATTCTTGTCCAAGGTATCCAGTGTATCCATGGTGGACATAGCTACAAAGGCCATCATGGGCATTTCCCTAAAAGACCAAGGCTATAAGACAGAAGTTAAAGAAGCACCAAAGAGGATCCACGTAAAGGCTCCGGTCTTCTCCTTTGCCAAGTTAAGGTCAGTTGACCCGACCTTGGGACCTGAAATGAAATCAACTGGAGAGGCCCTAGGCTCAGATATTACCCTAGAAAAAGCCATCTACAAGGCCATGATTTCAAGCGGTATAAAGATACCCTTGTTTGGGTCAGTCCTAATAACAGTATATGATGCAGACAAGCCTCAAGCCTTGGAGCTGGCAAAGAGGTTCCAAAGAATAGGATATTCAATTTATTCAACAGAAGGAACAGCAAAATACCTAATGGACCACGGCGTTTATGCAAGGTCAGTTAAGAAGGTAAATGACGGGGACCAAATAACTGATGACACAGTTGTAGATATCATCATCAAGGGCAAGGTAAACTACGTAATCAACACCATTTCACAAAACAAGTCTTCAGCCAAGGACGGCTTCTTAATCAGGAGATTTGCCGCTGAAAATGCCATCCCTTGCTTTACATCCCTTGATACAGCTGATGCCATCTTGAAGGTAATTGAATCACAAGCATTTAGCGTAATGAGTTTGGAAGAGGAATAAGATAAATGATCATTGATAATGCCTTAGTATTAGATAATTTTAAGATAGCTAAAGATACCTACTTTATGAAGATACAAGCATCTTTTCAAAAGGACATTAAGCCAGGTCAATTTGTAAATATTAGAATAAGCGGCCACTACCTAAGAAGGCCAATCTCAGTATCATCCATAGAAGATGACCATTTTACCATTATCTATAAAATCGTAGGTGAGGGGACAAGAGATTTGGCCAAGGTCCAAAAGGGACAAAAAATAGATGTCATGGGGTCTTTAGGAAGATTTTTCTCAATCCATGAAGACCTAGACCAGGTCCTACTTGTAGGGGGAGGGGTGGGAATCCCTCCTCTTTATGAAGTGGCCAAAAGATACGAGAAACTAGGAAAAAGACTAGTGGTAGTCCTAGGCTTTAGGTCAAAGGAAGAAGTATTTTTAGAAGAGGAATTTAAAAACCTAAGTCCAGAAACCTATGTAGCAACAGACGATGGTTCCTACGGTTTTAAGGGCAATGTCATAGACCTAATAGACGACAAAAAAATCGATATAGACTTCGTCTATTCAGTTGGTCCCAAGCCTATGCTAAGGGCCCTTCAAAAAAGGTATGACAAGGGCTATGTATCCCTAGAAGAAAGGATGGCCTGCGGAGTTGGACTATGTATGGGCTGTGTATGTAAGGACAAAAACAATCCTGAAAAATCCTACAGGGTATGCAAGGAAGGACCAGTTTTTGAAATTGGAAAGGTGGTAATCTAATGGACCTATCAGTTAAATTGCCAGGCTTAAACCTGAAAAATCCGATAATCCCAGCCTCAGGGACCTTCGGTTTTGGAAGAGAAGCCGCAAAATTTTATGACCTAAATATTCTTGGAGGTATAGCCATCAAGTCTGCCACCCTAGAAAAGAGATTCGGAAACCCGACACCTAGGATTGCAGAAACCCCAAGCGGCATGTTAAATGCCATTGGCCTACAAAACCCTGGCGTTGACATAATCATCAGGGATGAGCTACCCTGGCTTAAACAATTTGATACAGAAATAATTGCAAACATTGCAGGATCCAAGGAAGAAGACTACATAGAAGTGATAAAAAGGCTAAATGACCAAGATGTAGTCAAAGCCTATGAATTAAATATATCTTGTCCAAATGTAAAGCATGGAGGCATTGCCCTTGGTACAAGTCCAGAGCTTGCAGCCCATATTACAAGGCTTGCCAAAGAGGCCAGCACCAAGCCAGTCTATGTAAAGCTATCCCCAAATGTTACCAATATTGTAGAAATCGCCAAGGCAGTTGAACAAGCGGGGGCAGATGGCTTGGTTATGATAAATACCCTTTTAGGTATGAGAATTGACCTAAATACAAGAAAACCTATCCTTGCAAATACCACAGGAGGCCTGTCAGGTCCTTGTGTCAAACCCGTTGCCCTAAGGATGGTTTACCAAGTCTATAAGGAAGTAAATATCCCAATCATAGGGGTAGGCGGCATAGAAACTAGCCAAGATGTAATAGAATTTTTACTTGCAGGAGCTTCAGCTGTAGAGGTTGGAACAGCAAACCTAGTAGATCCTTTTGCCTGCAAAAATATCATTGAAGACCTAATCCCAACCATGAAAAAATATGGCTACGAAAGTATAAGAGAAATTATTGGAGGTGCCCATGACTAAGACCATAATTGCCCTAGACTTTGCAGATAGGAAAACCTGCCTAGACTTTTTAGATAAATTTGATGAGCCAGTTTTTGTAAAGCTTGGCATGGAACTAACCTATGCAGAAGGCTTTGGCCTGATAGATGAAATCAAAAAAAGAGGCCATAAGATTTTCCTAGACCTAAAATTACATGATATTCCAAACACCGTAAAAAATGGCATGAAGTCCCTAGCAAAAAAGGACGTAGACCTTGTCAATCTCCACGCAGCAGGCGGGATTGAAATGATGAAACAAGCCCTAGAAGGCCTTGAAGAAGGCTCAAGGGAAATAGCTAGAAAAAGACCCCTATGCATAGCAGTTACCCAACTTACATCTACATCTAAAGACATGATGAATGATGAACTCCTAATACCAGGACAGGTCCAAGATGTTGTAATAGAGTACGCGCAAAATGCTAAAAAGGCAGGTCTTGACGGGGTAGTATGTTCTGTCCACGAGGCCAGAAAAATCCACCAAGCCTGTGGAGATGACTTTTTAACAGTGACACCTGGCATCAGGCTAGCCGGCAATTCCAATGACGACCAAAAAAGAGTAGCAACACCAGAATTTGCCAAAGAAGAAGGCTGCGACTACATAGTAGTAGGAAGGTCAATAACAAAAGCCCAAGATCCAAAAGCCACCTATGATTCAATAGAAGCCATAATGGAGGGATAAAATGCAAGACTACAAAAAAGAATTTATAGACTTTATGCTTGAAAACAAGGCCCTAAAATTTGGGGACTTCACCCTAAAATCAGGTAGGAAATCACCATTTTTTATGAATGCAGGCTCCTACAATGACGGCAAACAACTAATAGAACTTTCAGAATTCTACGCCAAGGCCATAAAAGAAAACTTCGGTCTAGACTTTGATGTCCTATTTGGTCCGGCCTACAAGGGAATCCCCCTAGCCGTTGCAACCTCTATGTCCCTATACAAACTATACGATAAAAAAATAAAATACTCATCAAACAGGAAGGAAATAAAAGACCATGGGGACAAGGGCATTTTCCTTGGAGATGACCTATCACAGCCACAAAAAGTTGTAATCATCGAAGATGTCACCACTTCCGGAAAATCCATCGAAGAAACCTTCCCAATAATCAGCAGAAACCCAGCGATACAAGTCGTGGGCCTAATAGTTTCATTAAACAGGTGCGAGCACGCATCAGACCCGAAAAAAACAGCCCTTGACGAAATATCCGAAAAATACGGCATCAAAACAGCCGCAATAGTAAGCATGGAAGAAGTCATCGAATACCTAAAAGATGACCAAAGACAAATCCTAAGCCCAGAAATTAGCCAAAGAATCAAAGAATACTACGACCAATACGGGGTGAGAAAATAAAAAAGCAGGGACTTTACGCGTGGGAAAATGGTCAAGCCAACCACACGCGCAAAGTCCCTACTTTTTTAATAGGAGCTTGTCTTGGGTCCTCGGAAATGAGAGAAGAAGGAGGGCAGGACTGGGTCCTGCCTTCTTTATTAGGAATTGTCCCCCAATTTTTATCATAATTGATACCAAAATCGAGATTCTTAATTTTGGTACCAATGTTATTTTTTGTCAATTGATACCCAATTCCTGATTTGGGTTTTAGGTATCAATTTCGTTGATACCTAATCGCAGTTTCTTAAATTTGGTATTAATTCACTTTTTTAACAATTGATACCAAAAAGGCATTTCC
>CAYFNZ010000020.1:0-19479 GCA_964344625.1 uncultured Peptoniphilaceae bacterium
AAGGGCCTCCTTTTCATATATTTTAAATTTATAGTAGAATAAAGTAAAGGAGTGTGTGATATGCAAGAAAATAGAATTATTTTAAGTGAAGATAAAATAGCTAGCCTACAAGCCTTGACTATGCCTGTCTACGAGGAAAAGTCACCCTGGCTTAACAAGAAAAAACCAGCTTTGATAATAGCTCCAGGCGGATCATATATGTACTGCTCAGATAGGGAGGGGCTGCCTGTAGCCTTTAAGTTTTTGGCCAAGGGCTACCAATGCTTTGTTTTGACCTACCACTGTGAGGACCAATCTGAATATCCTATTCCTTTTAAGGACCTGGCAGAAGCTGTTAAGCATGTTAAGGACAACAAGGACTTGTACGGAATAGATGAAAATGAAATCAGCCTTCTAGGTTTTTCTGCAGGTGGCCACCTGGTGGGAACCTATGGGGCCCTTATAGGCAATAAAGACTTTCAAGAAGAGATGGAAATGACAGAAGATGACTTAAGGGTTAAGAATTTGATACTAGGCTATCCAGCAATTCACCTTAAACCCATAGTTGATGCCATATGTGAGACCAAGGCCTTCGACCAAGTTGGCAAGCTCTTTACAAATTATAGAAAGATAAAAGATGGCTATGCCATGGCCCATAAGGGGATGCCTAGGACCTTTGTATTTCACGCAGTAGATGACCCTCTTGTCCCTGTGGTTATAAGCCTAGAATATGTCCAAAGGCTTTCTGATCTAGGTGTAGAGGTTGAATTCTATATGCCAAGTATAGGTGGACACGGCTTTTCTACAGGTGATGACCTTGCAAACTATGGAAGGGATATAAATCCTAGGATATCTATATGGATAGACTTGGTAGATAAGTGGATAAGGGATAAAATGGATTAGGTCCTAAAAGTTTATGACCTGTGTTAAATATATTTAACAATAGATGAAATAAGTTATCTAAAACTTACTAATATTTGCCAATTTATGCTTATGGGTTTAGAATAACCCTAGCTAAGTTATTAGCTACCAATATTTAATAATTAGTTTCAAAATGCTGAGAAAAAGCCGGTAGGACCGGCTTTTTCTGTACATATTTTTATTAATAAATAACTTTTTCCATAATTCTTTCTTTAAGTTTTGAAAATTTGTAAACGCCCTTATCTAGCCTCATAGACAAGAACTTAAGCTTTACAAGGTGTTCTGCATGGCTCATGGTTTCGCCAGTTGCAAACCACTTTTGTGCCCTAGGGAAGTCATCCCAGCCATTGGCCCTGATTCTCCAAGAAATAACAGATGAGATATCCCTTATAGTGTATTCCTTGCCAAATTCCATAGAATCAAGGATTTCTTGCATCCTTAAAAAGTGGTGGGAGATAAGTTGGTCTATCCTAGCCTTATGGTCTTCTATTATTTTTCTATGAGCAGGGAAAATGACCTTAAGATCAAGGGTCTTAAGCATTTCCAATGTAGCCATATAAGTGCCCAGGATGTCGTCATATTCATCGCCCCAGTCGGTGATATTTGGGGTAATAGGGTCAAGGACAGTATCTGCTCCGAAGAGGATTTTGTGGTCTTTGTCATAAAGGCCAATGTGGCCAGGTGTATGGCCCTTTAGGTCAAGAATATCGAAGGTGTAGTCGCCAACTCTTAGGACATCTCCTGGGTTAAGGTCGATAAAGTCTACCTCTTCATCAGGCTTAAAGGTATAGCCTGGGTGGTCATTGATATCTACTTCATCATCGTCCATGCCATAAAGCTTTCTAAAGCCCAGCATAAGGTCCCAATAACTTTCCTTGATGGATTCGTTTATGATATCCCCATCAATTTTTGAAGCGTAAACCTTGCTGCCTGCCTTGGCAAACATGCTGGCAAGGCCTGTATGGTCAGAATGCAGGTGGGTTATTACCAGGTCCAGGTCCTTGGGTTCAAGGCCTAATTGACTAAGTCCATCAAGCATGTCTTTTTTTGACTCCGGCTTGTTAAAGCCTGTATCGATAACAATTCCCCTGTCCTTACCCTTTACTACATAGATATTGATTTCTTTTAGTGGGCTATTTGGTAAGCTGACAGGAAACATAAATACATCTTTGAATACTTCTTGCATAAATTCTCTCCTTTTTTTAAGCTCCTAAGATAATATTAAATTTTATTAAGGGGATTGTCAATTATTGTCAATGTCTTGACTTAATATTTAAATAATAATTTGTTTAAAATTTAAATAACCTGCTATAATTAAGGTATATAAACTAAAAAGGAGGCTATCATGAGAAGAGAATTAAGAGATTTATTAGAAGAATCAATGCTTTTTGGAAAGGGGGTTGTAGACCTTTCCAGGGAAACTGTTGAATCATTTGTTGACGACATGGTTGACAGGGGAAGAATCCAAAAAGAAGAAGCTGAAAGTATAAGAGAAGAATACAGGCTTAAGAAGGAAGCTCAACAATTTGAACTTGAAAAGGCTTTTGAAGAAAAAATAGCGGAAGCCTTCTTAAAGAAATTGGAAGCGGATGAAGAATTTAGAAATAAGGTTAAGGACTTATTAGAAAAATAATTATATGAAGATTAAGGGATATTCCTCAAGATATCTAACTATAGTAAATATCTTGAGGAAGAATTCATTATTAAAAAAATATAATAAACTAAAAAATACGGAATACTCCGAGAATGACCACGAAGCCTATGACGCCCTGGCAAGTGACTTTGGCATAAGTCTAAGGGTCTGCTTTGAAGAGATAGGGCCTACCTTTGTTAAGTTCGGGCAAATGCTTTCGACCATGTTTGAAATGCTCCCCAAAAAGGTAATTGAAGAACTTGAGAAATTACAAGACGAGGTTCCTGCATTTTCCGGGGCCAAGGCCATAGAAATGATCGAAGAAAGCTATGGAAAGAAGATAGACGAGATTTTCTCTTCTTTTGATACCGAGCCAATCGCTCAAGGTTCTATCGCCCAGGTCCATAAGGCCTATTTGAAAAACGGCAAGAAGGTTGCCGTTAAGGTTCAAAGGCCGGGGATTAAGGCTGCCATCTTGCTGGATACATCTATCCTAGAAAATCTGGCCAAGAGGTTTAATAAATATATTAAGATTAATGAAATTGTAAACCTGGTAGATCTAGTCGATGAATTTAAAGACCAGATTTTTAGGGAAATAGACTTTGCTAAAGAGGCTGAAAATATGGTCAGGTTCTCCAGGGAGAACAGGAAGGACAGGTATGTCTTTACCCCTTATCTTTACAAGGAGTACATAAATGACAAGGTCATTATTATGGAGTTCATTGAGGCGAAATCCATAAAGGCTATCTCTGAGGGAACTATAGACAGGTATGGGGAGGAGCTTGCAAAGAGGCTGATTTATTCTTTTACAAGTCAGGTTTTTGAAAAGGGCTTTTTTCACGCCGACCCTCACCCTGGAAATATCCTTATTAATGACAAAAACGACCTATTTTTGACGGACTTTGGTATAGTGGGAGTTTTGACGGATAGGAAAAAATACACTCTTTTGAAGCTTTTTATGGGGATAAGTATAAATTCTACTAGGATAATCCTAACCTCTCTTATAGAACTTGGGGCCATCAGTAGTGACGTAAATAGCAAGGCCTTTGAGTTTGAAGTAAGGCAGTTTTTAGACAAGTATATGAAGATGTCCCTTAAGGAAATCAAGGTAGCAGATATCTTCAATAACTTTATGAAAATCCTCTATAAGTACAATATTAGGATAGACAGGTCCTTGCTTGCAGTTGGCAAGACCGTTCTCATCTTGGAAGGGGTTATAGAGTCTTTGGACAAGAAGTCTTCTTTGATAGAATTATCTAGGCCTATAGCAAAAAAACTTTTTAAGAGATTTATTTCCATAGACTACCTAAAAAATTACCTCGTAGATTCATCTGTGGATACCTTGGAACTCTTGGTTACCACCCCTAAAACCCTCTTGGATATCTCTAGAAAACTAGATGAAAATGGCTATGTAATCCAGATAAATAAGATTGAGGATGACAGGTTGGTCAACCTAGAAATTGAAAAGATTAGGCAAAATCAAAGAAATATAATCTTGATTTCTTCCATTATCTTGTTTATGGTGTCTTTGATAGTACTTAGTCTTTCAGATACGGTAAAATACAGGATAATCTGGGACTTGATTTCTATTGGATCATTTGCAAGTGTATCAGTAGTAGGCCTTTATTCCTTGATTAAATATATAAGATATGATAAAAATAAAAAGATAAAATAAAAACAGAGCTGAGAAAGAATAAGGAGTCAGCTCTGTTTTGTATGTATCCATGCGTAGCATGCTGGAATTATGTGGTTGAAGCAATTACTTCAACGGAAGTATTATATTATACAAAAAAGAAAAAAGCAATGATAAGTCATGCTTTTTTCTCTTGAAAGTAATTGATTATTAAATATTGTTAAATATTGCTTATCCCTAATATTGCTTCTTTAGGACCCTATTTAATGGTCCCCACAGCATGATTAAAAGGACGATAGTTATGATTAACTCTGGTACCATGTAGCTTGCATTGTATTGCAATGAAAAGATAGTTGATGCTGGTATAGAGTTTGGGTCGCTTGCAAAAAATACTATACCTGAGATGGTATGAGAAACAAATCTCAAGAAGTATGCAAGGACTACAAAAGGTATAAAACCGTATACGTTATCTCTTTCTTTAGGCCTAATAGTTAAGCCGCTAAATCCAACCATGGTAAATGCCAATGGATAATCCAAGATAGCTTGAACTGGATGGTAGATATGTGGACTAAGGATCATTTGCAATAGACCAAACATAAGTCCAGTTAATAAGCCTCTTGATAGGCCCCATCTAATTGAAATAATTATTATAGGCAAGCATGATGCTAAAGTGATAGATCCGCCATTAGGTAGCTCGTAGTGAGGTACTACCCTGTCAAGGACGATGGCAAGAGCTAGCATTATCCCTGCTTCAACAAGAAAATTCAAACTAAAAAACTCTTTATTTTTGTTCATAATTCCGCCCAATAAAAAAAGCGCCAAGCGGCGCAAATATTTACACTTTCCTCCGCTATTATTACATAGATCAGGTACAAGGGTCAGATAAAATCTTCTCAGCTTTCGCTCCCCTAGTGATTGATAAAGAAATATTAACTTGTAGTGTATGTTAAAATTATATACTTTATAAGTGTATTATTCAACACTTTTTCTAATATAGTCAACTACACCTGTGTTTTTCATGGACCTGTAGATGATAGCTGCCACAGTAGAACAAACGATAGCTTGGATTAGGTTGCCGCCTACATTTGGTAGGGCACCGCCTAGACCGTAAAGGAAGCATTCACTTATAAAATAGCCAACTACCATGAAGACACCAGCAACTAGGCAGTAAATAAAGACATACTTGTCCTTGCTGGAATTGTTTAACTTTGCAACTATGTAGCCTTCAATACCCTTAATGACAAAGGTGAAAGGGGCATAAATGACGAAACCTGCAAAAATGTCTGCTAGGCTTGAACCTATAGAACCAGCAATCATGCCGCCAACAGGTCCGAATAAAAGTCCTGATAAATAAACGCCCACATCTCCAAGATTTAAATAGCCATCCTTAACGAGATAAGGAACTTGGAATATCCATGTCAAAAGTAGTGTAAGGGCTATACACATAGAATAATAAACCAAATTTCTTACTTTCATTTCTTCCTCCATATTACTTTCTGAACTATTATATACATATTTGCTACATAAACAAAAGTATAATTTAAAATATAAGTCCCATATTTACTTAAATGAGCTTTTATACCACAAGCTGTTGACAAGCCTATTTATCTACTATATAATTATTTATTTTATATATTTTAAAATATAGAGTATAATGTTATAAGGGAGGTTATTATGTATAGTATTGGTGATAAAATTGTTTATTCGGTTCATGGAGCGGGTACGATAGTAGATATTCAGAATATAGAAATTCTTGGCGATGAAAAGAAATACTATATCTTGCAATTACCCATTAATAACATTAAGATATCTATACCTGTAGACGGGGTTGAAGGAGCGGTTATAAGACCTGTAATTTCAAAGTCCGAAGGAAAAAAGGTTGTTGAAATTTTAAAAGCTGAAAAGACAGAGATGTCAGGAAACTGGGGACAAAGATACAGGGAGAACCTAGAAACTATAAAAACTGGCGATATTTACGAAATTGCCGACATAGTTAGGAACTTGACCATATTGGACATGACTAAGGGCCTTTCTGCATCCGAGAAAAAGATGTTGACTAATAGTAAGAGGATTATTGTATCAGAACTTGTAATCATAGGAGCATTGGAAAAAGATGAAGCCTCACAGATGATAGATGACCTCATTACTATCTAAGATAAGGAGGTAAGATGATAAAAAAAATAGGAAAATTGATAATCGCAATTATCGGGCTATTGCTTGGCTACAGCTTTATGCTTTTGTTGATGCGGACAAATGTCATAAAGATAGGTAATGTGGTTTGGGAAGTAATAGCCTATATAGTTGCAATGCTGATCTGCGGCGTAGGGCTCTACCTTTTGTCGGACAAGATAATAAATGGTATTTTATCTATGCTAGATCGTGTAGAAAAAACATTAACAGATATTCCACCAAGTGATATTGTTTTTGGAGCGGCTGGTCTTTTATTTGGACTTATTTTGTCATTTTTTATTAGCTATCCATTAAGGTCACTTGAAGTGCCATATTTTGGAAATGTTTTTGGTGTGATACTTACTATATTAATTTATATAGTACTTGGTAGCGTAGGTGCCCGTCTATGCCTTAGGTATAAGGAAGATGTAATCAAGCTTTTTGGACCTAAGGACGATGATTTTGGCCACCTAAAGAAAAAAAATACCGCAAGCAAAAAAGAGCTTAATAAAAAGAAAGCAGGCCTTGACCAGGCTCTAGAAGCTAGGATAGAAAACGAAGCTACCCCTAAAACCCTGGACACTTCCGTCCTTATAGATGGCAGGGTGGCAAGCATTGTAGAAAGTGGCTTTCTAGAAGGCCCTCTAGTAATTCCTGAATTCGTATTAGAAGAATTGCAATTTATAGCAGACTCTTCAGATGACTTGAAGAGGGAAAGGGGAAGAAGAGGCCTCGACATAGTTAAGCAACTTCAAGACTCTAAGAAGGTTGAAGTTATAATAAGTGATGCAGACTATGAAGATACTCAAGAAGTAGACATTAAGCTATTGAAGTTGACCAAGGACTTGGATGGCAAGGTCATGACAAATGACTACAACCTAAACAAGGTAGCCTCAGTTCAAGGTATACCAGTTTTAAATATTAACGACTTGGCAAATGCTGTTAAGACCGTAGTTATTCCAGGTGAGCACATGCATGTGACAATCATCAAGGAGGGTAAGGAGAAAAAACAAGGTCTTGCCTACCTGGATGATGGAACCATGATAGTTGTCGAAGATGCCAAGGACTTAATTGGAAGAGATATCGATGTTGTAGTAACAACTGTCTTACAAACTGCAGCAGGCAAGATGATTTTTGCCAAACCAGAATAAAAATAGACTTATACAAGGAGTTAGAATATGAAAAAAGGTGCAAGAATTATGGCTTTAGCCTTGGCAATCATGATGCTCTTAGGCGTTTTTGCTTCGGTTTTTGCCAAAGAAGATGAAACAAAGTGGGAAAAAGACGTATTTGCCTATGGATCAGGCTTAAATGATAAGGATATTGAGAAAACTGCTCAAATACTAGGAATAAAAAACCTAGATGATGTAAATAAGATTAAAGTTGACTCAGAAGACCTTTATAAATACCTAAAAGAAGGTGGATCTGATGCAGGTATGATTTCTTCCCTTTACATTGTCAAGGGTAAGAAGGATTCAGGCCTTCAAATAACAATTACTTCAAAAGAAAATATAACTGAAGTAACTGCTGAAGAATACACAAATGCCGCTATTACAGCTGGTATTAAGGATGCCCAAGTTTATGTAGGAGCCTATAGGCCAGTGACTGGAACATCTGCCCTAACAGGCATTTACAAGAGCTTTGAATTAAATGGTGAAAAGCTAGATGAAAAGCGTGTAGACCTAGCCAATGAAGAGCTTGAAACTGTTAATGCCATCGTAAGGGAACACAAGGACCAAGAAGACTTTGATTCTTCAAAATTAAACAAGGTAGTAGTAGATGTTAAGGAATCCCTAATTGACTACAATAAGGAAAATAAGGACAAGGCTACAGAAGAAAAGATTAGAGATATCATAGTTGATGCTTCTAATAAGTATGAAATAAATAACATCATCACTCAAAATAATATAAACAACCTGGTTGTTTACTTCAAAAACTTCCAAAATTCTCCAGCTATTAATTCTGAAGAATTACAAAATCAGTTGAAGAAGTTTGGCGAGGATTTAAGTAAAAAATTGGGCGACTTTATGAACTCTGACCAAGTCAAGGAAGGGGTTGAAAAGGCTAAGGATGGCCTAAAAGATGGCATTGAAAAAGCCAAGGATTACGCCAACAGTGAAGAAGCAAAAGGCCTATTCCAAAAGATAGGAGACTTCTTTAGAGAAATCTTTATCAAAATTTCAGAATTATTTAAAGGTTAATAAAAAAGGTGTAAATTTTCACGTTTTGTGATATACTCTATAAATGTGTTTATTGGATTAGTTATTTAGAATTAAATCCTGATATTAGGAGATAAAAGATGAGAAAAAACAAGCTAATATATGTATTTTTAACCTTGGTGTTGATTCTGTCAGCATGTTCATTTTTTACGCCAAAGTATAAAGAAGGTGTATATGAGGGACAAGCCCTTGGGTATAACAAGGACAAAAAGCCCATAAGACTTTCGGTTGCCATCGATTCAAAAGGTAAGATAAGGGATATCACCATCCTAGAACATAATGAAACCGATAAGATAGGCGGTGAAGCTTTGAAAGTATTGATTAAAGAAGTTCTAAATAGCCAAGATTCGATTCAGGATTTAGAAATAGACGATGTTTCAAATGCTACACAAACCAGTGATGGATTTAAAAAAGCTTTGAACGATGCTCTAGAAAAAGCTAAAAATAATTAATGTCTTTATTTTATTAAAGTTGTAGGAGGTAATATGAGCGAATTAGTATTAAAAGCTGAAGTTAGAGAAAAAGTTGGTTCTAACGCGAATAAAAAATTAAGAAGAGAAGAATTAATCCCAGCCGTTCTTTACCAAAAAGGTGAAGAAAACCAATTATTAACATTGGTAGCTAAGGAGTTTGACAAGGTAATTGCTGAAGCAGGTACTTCAACAATTATTACTTTAGATATCGAAGGAACTAAGAGGAAAGTATTAGTAAAGGACTTCCAAAGACATGCTTACAAAAACATGTTCCTTCACGTAGACCTATTAGGCGTTAACATGGACGAAAAACTTAAGGTTAATGTTCCAATAGTACTATTAAACAGAGATGAAATCTATCTTCAACCATCAGTATTGATGCACAACTTAAACGAAGTTGAAGTTGAATGTCTACCATCAGATATTCCACAACAAGCAGAAATCGACGTTCAAAGCATGCAATATGGTGACACTTACCTAGTTAAGGACCTTGACATTGCAAAAGACGAAAAGATTGAAATCATCACTGACCTAGAAGAAGTTGTATGTTCATTACAAGAACCTAGAGAAGAAGAAATTTCTGATGATGAAGAAGCTGTAAGCGCAGCTGACGTTGAAGTAATCGGCGAAGAAAAGGAAGAAGAATAATCTTTCTAAGCTAGATTATAGAAATAATTAAGTAAACAAAAGGTAGTGTATAAGAGGAGATATTCCCCATACACTACCTTTTTTCGTTTCCTAAAGTCCAGCTTAGAAGGCTGGAATTATAGCTCCCTTGTATTCTTTTTCTAGGAAGTCTTTAACTTCTTGTGATTGGAAGGCATCTAAGACTTCTTTTAGGCTTGGATCGTCTTTTCTATCTTCATTTGTCACAAGGACATTTGCATAGCTTGATTGGCTATCTTCTATTACGATTCCATCCTTAAGTGGGTTAAGACCTGCATTTATGGCATAGTTAGAATTTATTACAGCCCCGTCTACATCCTTGTAGGAGCTTGTGATAAAGGCTGCTTCAACTTCTGTAAACTTGATGTCCTTTGGATTTTCTTTTATATCTAGTAGGGTTGGTAAGTCTACGCCCTCTTTTAACTTAATTAGGCCATTTTTTTCTAATAGCAATAAGGCCCTTGCCCCGTTTGTAGCATCGTTTGGTATTAGGATTTCAGCCTTGTTGTTTAGGTCGTCTAGGCTTTTAACCTTGTCTGAGTAAAATGCAATCGGCTCAATGTGGACAGAACCAAGAGATACTAGCTTAGTGTCATTTTCCTTATTAAAGTTTTCCAAGTATGGAAGGTGTTGGAAGAAGTTTAGGTCAAGCTCCTTGTGCTTAAGGGCTAGGTTTGGTTGAACATAGTCGTCAAATACTACAATTTCAAGCTTTATACCTTTTTCTTTTAGCTTTTCTTGGGCGATTTTTGTAATTGCTTCGTGAGGTACAGGGGATACCCCTATTTTAAGGGGTTTTTCGTCCTTGGTATCTGAAGTTTTTTGACCGCAAGCACCTAGTACAAGGGTTAGGGCCAATAGGGTTAGTAGGATGGTTGAGATTCTTTTTTTCATGGTATGCTCCTTTTTCTTAATTTTTATTTATATTTTTATATATACCCGTTCCTATAACTTGTATTATTTGAACAAGTAGTATTATTACGATAACTGCAACTATTAGGTATTCAAACTTATAGTTATAGACCCCGTATCTGACAGCCAGGTTTCCAAGGCCGCCTCCGCCTATGGATCCAGCCATGGCTGAGTAGCCAACCAAGTTAATTAGGGTCATGGTTATGTCATTTACTATATTGGGAAATGCTTCTGGTATCAAAACTTTTTTTATGATTTGATAGTTGCTTGAACCCATGGATTTTGCCGCTTCAATTATTCCCTTATCGACCTTTGAGAAGGACCCTTCAAAGAGCCTAGCTATAAAGGGGGTGGCTGCTATGGTCAGAGGGACTATGGCAGCTGTAGGTCCTATGCTTTTTCCAACGATTAGACTGGAAACAGGTCTTACCAAAATCATAAGGATGATGAAGGGTAGGGACCTAAAGATGTTTATTATGGTATCCAAAATCCTAAATAATATTTTATTTTCTCTCAGGCCATCTTCCTTGCTAGTAAAGAGAGCTATGGCAAGGGGAAGGCCAAGAATTACTGATAATAAGGCTGATACAAAGACCATATAAATGGTTTCCTTGCTAGCTTGAACCACTATATCTAACATTACATTTCCTCCACAATTACATCATTTGATTTAAACATTTGGACCGCCTTCTCGATATCTTCTTGAGAGCCTTCGATTTCTACAGTTAAAAAGCCTGTTGAAGAATCCTTTATCTTAGAAATCTTTCCTAAAAGGATATTAATATTTACATCTAGGTGCTTAATAACCTGGGATACAATTGGTTCTTTAGCGTTATTCTCATCGAAGTTTAGGGTGAAAATCCTAGAGTGGTCCTTTCTTATATCATCAAGGTCGAACTTTTCTATCTCTTCGGAATTTTCCCTGACAAAGGATTTGGTTATTGGGTGTTTAGGGTATTTGAAGAGGTCTTCAACGGTGTTTTCTTCAACGATTTTTCCAGCCTCCATAACGGCTATCCTGTCACAGATGGACTTGGCAACCTCCATCTGGTGGGTAATCATGATTATGGTAAGGTTAAATTCCTTGACAGCTTTTTTTAGGAGCTCAAGGATGACCTTGGTGTTGGCAGGGTCTAGGGCTGATGTAGCTTCATCTGAAAGCAGGATTTCAGGCTTAACTGAAAGGGCCCTGGCTATGGCCACCCTTTGCTTTTGACCGCCGGAAAGATTTGCCGGATATTCATTTTTCTTTGAAGTCAGGTCAATAAATTCTAGGAGCTCATTGACCCTCTTGTCGATTTCAGCCTTTGGAAGCCCTTCCAATTCAAGGGGGTAGGCTATATTTTTATAGACGGTCTTTTGGTTAAAAAGGTTGAAGGACTGAAAAATCATGGCAGTCTTTTTTCTGACCTTGGCTAGGTCCTTGTCATTAAGGGCAAGGATATTCTTACTGTTGATTTCAATCGAGCCGGAATCGGGCTCTTCAAGCCTGTTGATACACCTTACAAGGGTGGACTTACCAGCCCCGCTAAGACCGATAATACCGTAAATTTCACCCTTTTGAACGGTAAAGCTTACATCGTTAAGGGCCTTAAATTCCTTGTCATCAAGCTTATAGGTTTTTACTAAGTTCTTAACTTCAATCATTTTATTCTCCCATTTACTTAATTAAATACTTATCCTAATAAAAAAGTCCTTATATATCCACTGGATATATAAGGACGCTTAATCTTGCGTGTTACCACCTTATTTTGAAATACTCTCACAAATATTTCCTCGCTAAGTAACGTATTCATTACTTTCTCTATGATAACGGTGAGAAACCCGGAAAAGCTTAAAGTTTCCATTCAGCTTTTCTGACTCAAAGACCATATTCACAAACCACAATTTCTATCCTCTCAGCAAATGGATATTCTCTGTAAAAATCTTAGTGAGCTACTCTTCTTTTCATAGTCAAGTTTATTATTGAATCAATAATACAAAATATTTATAAAAATGTCAAATTAAATTAAGTAAGGAGCTATATACTTTAACAATAATAGGACTGAAACGATGATCATAAGGGTTGATACGTCTTTTTTCTTTCCTGTTAATAGGTGTAATACTGTATATGAAACCATACCGAAGACGATACCTTCAGCTATTGAATAACCAAATGGCATCATTATTATAGTTAAGAAGGCTGGTACTGCAATTGTGAAGTCTGTCCAGTCAATCTTTGCTACTGATCCCATCATGAACATACCAACTATCACTAGGGCTGGAGTTGTAGCTTGGGCCGGAATTAAGCCGAATAGTGGGGAGAATACTAGGGCGATTAGGAATAATACGCCTGTAGTTAAGGAAGTAAGTCCTGTTCTTCCACCTTCTGCAACGCCGGCAGATGATTCAACAAAGGTAGTAATTGTTGATGTACCAAGGATGGCACCTGCAGTTGTACCAACAGCATCTGCTAAAAGAGCCTTGCCAACTCTTGGAAGCTTTCCGTCTTCATCAAGCATGTTAGCCTTAGTAGCAACACCTGCTAGGGTTCCTACTGTGTCGAAAATATCTACGAAAAGGAATGAGAAAACTGCCAACAACAATTTTCCTGAGAAGAAGTTTGCTGGTGCTTGTAGCTTAAAGGCAACATCTCCAAATCCCTTTGGTATATTGATTATGTGGAAGTTTTCAGGGATAACTGTAACTCCCATAGGAATACCAATAAGTGTAGTTATGATGATACCGATTAGCATGGCACCCTTTACATTTTTAGCAACCAAGTAACCAGTAATCAAGATACCGATTATTGCAAGTAGGGGACCAGCTTGAGTTATGTCATTAACGGCGATTATTGTAGCCTTTTCATTAGTTACAATGCCTGCATTTGCCAAGCCTATAAGGGCTATAAATAGACCGATACCTGCTGAAACGGCATTCTTTAATGCTAAAGGAATAGAATTAAAGATGGCTTCTCTTACGTTTAGGAATGATAACAAAATAAAAATAATACCTTCAATCATGACAGCAAATAGTGCTTCTTGCCATGTAAAGCCATAGTCTAATACTACAGTGTAAGTAAAGAAGGCGTTTAATCCCATACCTGGAGCTAGTGCGAATGGATGTTTAGCATATAAGGCCATGATAAAAGTTGCTAGAGCTGCTGTTATAGCTGATGCTACGAAAACTCCATCAGGGTTCATACCAGCATCTTTAAGGATTAGTGGGTTTACTGCAAGGATGTAGGCCATGGTCATAAAGGTTGTGATACCGGCAACTACTTCAGTTCTTACAGTAGTGTTGTTTTCTTTAAGTTTAAAAAACTTTTCTAACATAATTTCTCCTTTTAATATTTTATTGTTTTTGTCCAACAGACTGTACAGGCCAGATAATTTTTCACAAATCATAGGCTTTGTACAGATTGATTTTATCACTTGCAAATTACTTGTCAAATTTGTTAACAAAGTTTCAATTTTCTGGACGAATTTTGTGGAAATGAGAAAATTTGTAAGGAAAAACAAGAAAAAAACTACCAGTTTCACAAGTTCTCCCAAGACACTCATAAGTGCCTAGGAAGACCTTGCTAACTGGTAGCCTATATTAATATTTAATTAGTCTTCTAAAACTAAATCTAATTCATTTTCCCAAAGGCCGTGGATGTTGCAATAGCTTTGTGCTAAAAGCTTACCATTCTTTTGAGCCTTAAATGTAGCAATTCCTTGAGGATCAGTAAAGTTTTCACCTTCACCGTGAGATGTAAAGCTAAAGTCTGCTATTTGAACAGGTAGTTTTGCTCCTTCTGGAAGATAATATAATTTAATCCATTGGATATTATGTTCAAAAGTGTTTGGATGAGGGATTTCTTCACCAACTCTTACTTTAACAACTACTTCATCTTTTTTTGCGCTTAAAACTGTGATTGCTGGAACGTGCTTTTCACCCTTCCAATCACCTGTTTGTACAGTATCTTTTAAAAATGTCATCGTAAACCTCCTAAATTTTTTCTACATATAAAGATATACCCGAATTAAAAAAAAGAAAACATTTTGCAAATTTGATATAATGATAAAAATGGAGGCAGAGATGACAAATGCAAGAAAAAAAGTTTGATTTAATCGCTACAAGCGTCTTTGGCTTGGAGGCGGTAGTTAAAAGAGAATGTGAAAAATTAGGGTTTCAAGATTTATCTGTCTCAAATGGAAAGGTAGAGTTTAAGGGCGGCTTAAGAGAAATCGCCAAGGCCAACCTTTGGCTGAGGTCGGCAGAAAGAGTCTTGATAAAAATTGGCGAGTTTGAAGCCAAGACCTTTGACAGCCTCTATGAAAGTGCTAAGGCTCTTAATTGGGAAGACTACCTTTCGAAAGATGGCAAATTCATAGTCAATGCTAAGGCTATAAAGTCTAAGCTTATGTCTACATCTGATATACAATCTATAGTTAAGAAGGCTGTAATCGACAGGTTGACCAAGGCCTATGACATCCTATGGTTTGATGAAAAGGCAGAAAGATACAGGATAGAGGTTTCGATATTAAAGGATGTCGTGACTATCACCCTTGATACTTCCGGCCAAGGCCTTCATAAGAGGGGCTACAGGTTGGAGCAAAATAAGGCGCCAATGAAGGAGACCCTGGCAGCGGCCTTGGTTCAACTTTCAAATTGGCAGGTTGACAGGCCTTTAGTTGACCTATTTTGTGGGTCAGGGACCATCCTTATTGAAGCAGGCATGATAGGGAAAAATATAGCACCGGGCATACAAAGGGACTTTGATTTTCTAGAGTGGGAGTGGTATGACAAGGGCATTTTCCAAGAAGAAAAGACCAAGGCCTATGGGCAAATCAAGGATGTAGACCTTGATATTATGGGCTTTGATATAGACCCTAAGGCCATAAAGGCAGCTAGGAATAACGCCATTAATGCAGACCTTGACCTGGATATAAAGTTTGTATGTAAGGACATGAAGGATGTGGGGCTTTTGAATAATTTTGGGGTGATTATCTCGAATCCGCCTTATGGGGAGAGGATTGGGGACCAAAAGATGCTTAAAGAAATTTATGGCCACTTGAGAATTTTAAGTAAAAAGCTTAGCACCTGGTCCATGTTTTTCATAACCAGTGACAAGGATTTTGAAAGAGAGATAAATAGGATGTCCGACAGGAAGAGAAAGCTGTATAATGGTAGGATAGAAGTCGATTATTATCAATTTTTGGGTCCCAACCCAAACCTGTTAAAATAGGGGGGCAGTATGCGTATACTTTCAAAGAGAGGCAGTGAAAATATTAAAAAGGTCACTAAATTTGACACTATAAATTACCATGTCCTAGATTCTATGGAGGATTTGGTCAGGGTTAGCAGTGCGGATGGGACTACCATATTTGAAAATACTGTCATGAAAAAGGCGGTCAGGGATGAAGCCCTAAGGGCGGCCCTTGATTCCAACCACAAATCCGCCCTTTCAGACTTTTCCAAGGACCTAAATATGACCATAAAAAGAGAAGTTGATGTAGGGGAGAAGACCTATTCCCTAAACATTTCCCCTGTGCTGGAACATGGCAGTAAGCTTTTAGGCTATGTGGAGGTTTTTAGGGATATCACCCACGAGTCGTCAATAAGAAGAGAACTTATAAAGATTACAAAAAAGACTCATCAGGATATTTCCCTGGCAAAAAACATACAAAAGGCCATCCTTCCAAAGATGAAAAACTTTAATAACCTAAGCTTTCAATATGGCCATGTGGCTTCAGAGCAACTTTCCGGAGATATTTTCGATATTAATCAAATAAATGACCACAAAATAGGTATATATATTGCAGATGTGGTAGGTCATGGGATTTCAGCATCCATCATGACCATGTTCATCAGGCAGACCATGAGAAATATTAGCTCGGAACTTCCAGACCTGGGCGTATCTGACAAGGTCTTGGAGCTTAAGCGAAGATTTTCAGGCCTAAACCTGGATGTCAGCCAGTATTTCACAATCGTTTATGCCGAAGTTGATACAGAATTAAAAAAGATGACCTATGTCAATGCCGGCCACAATGCCACACCTATCATGGCCAACGAAAATAGCGTGGCCCTTATGGGAAATAGGGGGCCTTTCATATCCAATATATTTCCAGAGCTTGATTTTAACGAAGTGACCCTGGACCTAATCCCAGGCTACAGGTTCTTCTTCTACACTGATGGGCTTGTAGAAACTGCGGACATCAACGGAAATTTCTTTGGCCTGGACAGGTTTATGCGCTGGATTAACAAAAATAGGTCAGAAGATGGCTTAATTGACAAGCTTATCAGGGACCTAAATTCGTTTAGGTGGCTGGAGCAAAAAGACGACATAGCCATCCTTTATATGAGTGTGAAATGATATTAATAATTTTGGAGGAATTATGATTAAACTAAACATGGATGATGCCTTTTTACAAGGCAAATTAAACGAAATTAAGGACGAAGTTTTACAAGCAAGGGACTTACTTGTTAGCGGCAAGGGTCAAGGCAATGACTTTTTAGGCTGGATTGAGCACCCAGTTAAGTATGACAAGGAAGAATACCAAAGAATCAAAGTGGCTGCTGAAAAAATCAGGAAGCAATCAGAGGTTCTTGTAGCTATCGGTATCGGCGGATCCTACCTTGGAGCCCAAGCTGTAATAGATGCCCTTTCAAACTCTTACAAAAAACCAGAACTTGAAGTAATCTTTGTAGGTAACCACCTATCATCAACTCAAACACAAGAGCTAATCGACTATGTTTCAGACAAGGACTTTTCTATCAATGTCATTTCTAAATCAGGTACTACAACAGAACCAGCTGTAGCCTTTAGAATTTTCAAGGAAATCCTTGAAGAAAAATATGGCATGGAAGGTGCAAAAGAAAGAATCTTTGCAACAACTGACAAGGCAAAGGGAGCCCTAAAGACCCTTGCGACTAACATGGGTTACGAAACCTTTGTAGTTCCAGATGATATCGGGGGAAGATTCTCAGTGTTATCAGCGGTTGGCCTACTTCCAATTGCAGCTGCAGGTTTTGATATAGACCAATTGATGCTTGGAGCAAGGGACCAAATGAAGGAATCTATGGACAAGTCTTTTGAAGAAAATCCAGCCCTACAATATGCTGGCATGAGAAACCTTCTTTACAGGGATGGTAAAAAGCTGGAAATTCTAGCTTCCTATGAACCAAAACTAAGAAATGTAATGGAATGGTGGAAGCAACTTTACGGCGAAAGCGAAGGCAAGGACCACAAGGCCCTATTCCCAGTAAGCGTAAGCTTTACAACTGACCTACACTCACTTGGCCAAATAATCCAAGACGGTCAAAGAATAATATTTGAAACAGTTTTAAGGGTTGAAAAGCCCCTATACGATATAGAAATCAAGGAAGATAAGGACGACCTTGACGGCCTTAACTACCTAGCTGGCAAGACTATGGACTTTGTAAACAAGGCTGCCTTGACAGCTACAGTTCAAGCCCATGTAAGCGGTCAAGTACCAAACCTTATCCTAGATATAGAAAAAGTCGACGAATACAACCTAGGTAGCCTATTCTACTTCTTTGAATTTGCAGCAGGTGTTTCAGGCTATGTCCTAGGTGTAAATCCATTTAACCAACCTGGCGTAGAAGAATACAAGAAAAACATGTTCAAAATCCTTGAAAAACCAGGATACTAATCAAAAAGAAAAAGGAGAGACGATGGGAAATCTTAAGTTACAATACAAGTATTCCATGGAGGAATTAAATCAAAAAACTATAGCCGCCCTTGAAGAAAGAGGAGTAAAACTCGATGAAATCGCAGATATAGTTTACCAATTACAAATTGATTTCTACGATGGACTTACTAAAGAATTATGTCTAGAATCTGTACACGCAGTTCTTAAAAAAAGAGAGGTAATCCACGCTGTCCTAACTGGCATAGAAATAGACAAGGCCTGTGAAAATGGCCTTTTCTCTGACCCAGTCCTGTCAATTATAAAGTCAGACGAAGGCCTATATGGCATAGATGAAGTCCTTCCCCTATCCATAGTAAATCTTTACGGGTCAATAGGACTTACAAACTTTGGCTACCTAGATAAGGAAAAAATCGGAGTAATCAAAAAGCTAGATATGGCTAAAGATGGCTCGGTCAATACCTTCCTAGATGACATAGTGGCAGCTATTGCAGCAGCCGCAGCATCAAGGCTAGCCCACAATAGGAAATAGCAATGAAGTATTATGCTGTAAAAAAGGGCAGGACCATAGGCATTTTCAATACTTGGGATGAATGCAAGGCCCAAGTTATAGGCTTTAGCGGAGCCCAATACAAAAAATTCGAAAGCCTTGAAGAGGCCAAGGCCTATATGGGTCAAAACCAATCAGACCAGGAAAAAGAATCCATAAGCCGAGATGAGCTCATAGCCTATGTCGATGGATCCTTCAACAAGGACACCAAGGATTTTGGCTATGGCATTGTCCTTATAGACCACCTTGGCAATGAAGAAACCCTAAAAGGCTCAAGCAACCACCCAGAATACTCAGACCACAGGAATGTAGCAGGCGAAGTCTTCGCCTCAATGAAGGCCATAGAAAGAGCCATCGAACTAAACAAAAAGAAAATCTACATCCACTATGACTACATGGGCATCAGGTCCTGGGCCACAGGCGAATGGAAGGCCAACAAGGCCCTAACCCAAAGCTACCAAGCCTTCATAAAAGAAAAAAGCCAATACATCGCCATAGACTTCATAAAAGTCCTAGCTCACTCAAACAACAAATACAACGACATGGCTGACAGGCTCGCAAAAGACGCCTGCGGCGTCAAATAAAACCCTAAATCAAAACCCTTTGTCAGAAACATCCACCAGATGTCCTTTGACAAAGAGTTTTTTTAAAAGGAGCACGCAAGGCGTGCGAGATTGGTAGGCGTGA
>CAYFNZ010000021.1:0-1711 GCA_964344625.1 uncultured Peptoniphilaceae bacterium
TTGCTTTATAATATTGTCAAGTTCTAATTAAGCTTATAATAAACCTAATTCCTTAGCGTTTTCTCTTAATTCATCTCTGAATTTTGGATGAGCGATTGCTATTAGAGATTCAACTCTTTCTTTCATGTTTTTACCCTTTAACTTAGCTACACCATATTCTGTAACTACCATGTCAAGGTCTTGTCTTTGAAGAGTTACGAAAGCTCCCTTTGCAAGAGTAGGAACGATTTTAGATTTTTCAACTTTTTCGCCTGTCTTTTTGTCTTTAATCATAGCTGTTGAATAAAGAGCGATTATAGCCTTACCGCCTTTTGACATGTAAGCTCCTCTATGAGTATCAGCTTGTCCGCCGGAACCAGAGAATTGTCTAGTACCGATAGATTCTGAAGAAACTTGACCAGAAAGGTCGATTTCTATAGCTGTATTGATAGAGATTTGGTTGTCGTTTTTAGCGATTATAGTAGGTTCGTTGCAGTAAGAAGCATCCCTAAATTCGATAGTTGGGTTGTCATCTAGTAGGTCATATAGTTCTTGGTTACCTAGGGCAAATCCTGTAATTACTCTACCCTTATCTATTTGTTTCTTAGATCCGTTAACATTTCCATTAATAAGTAGCTTTGCAAGACCTGGTGTGAATAATTCAGTGTGGATACCTAAATCTTTCTTGTCTGATAAGAAGCCTGCTACTGCATCTGGAATACCACCGATACCAATTTGTACACATGCTCCATCAGGAATCATGTCAGCAATCATCTTACCGATAGCCATATCTTTTTCACTTGGTTGAGAATCTGGAACCATAGGAGGTACAGAGTCAACTTCTATGAAGTAGTCAATGTCGTCAATATTGTAAATATGGTCACCAAAAGTTCTTGGATAGTGTGGTGAAATTTCTGCGATAACTATATCAGCAGCTTCTAACATCCTACCTTCGTAAACATTACCTAGCCCAAGGGAAATATTTCCATGCTTGTCAGGTAGTGGTGTAGTTACTACGAAAATATTTGGCTTAATGTGTGATAATCTTTCTCTACCTGCTGCACTTAAGTTGTTAGGGATATATGATCCCATGCCAAAACCTTCAAGCTTTCTATTTATACCTGTATAGAATTCTGAGTCAACATGGAAAGAATCTTTGTACTTTTCATCCATGTATGGGTGTGGGTATTGTGGTAAATAGGTAGTTATATTAACTCCTTTTACGCTGTCTGCAACAGTGTGTAACTGTTCAAAAAATGCTCTGGCTTCTGATCCACCTAGTCCTGTTACTATTTGGTCACCAGACTTAACTAGCTTTACTGCTTCTTCCGCTGTGATTATTTTGTCTTTATAATCTTTCATTTCTCCTCCAGATAAAGTTCATTAATTGTAATCCACCAATTTGAGCTTGTTTGTTACAAAACTCAACAGGCAAACATTTGCCTCAAACAAGAAAAAAAACTCTCTTGTATAGTTACATCTCTATTTAACCATAAATGAGAGCAAATATCAATATATTTGAATAGATAATTATTTAATATACCAAATAAAATACAGCCATTTTTCTTAATCTTTTAAAAATAAAAAAATTTAAACATATTTAAAATTTGATTGACACAAAATGTTTATCTAAGGTTGACTAGGGTATATAAGATTTTAAGCTGAAAAGGTAATCATACTTTTCATATATGCGTAGCAACATAAAAATCATACAAATAGAAAGATAAGTAGG
>CAYFNZ010000021.1:1811-19293 GCA_964344625.1 uncultured Peptoniphilaceae bacterium
AGGGTGGTAAATACGGTGTTGCAGCAATTTGTTCAGGAGCTGCTCAAGGTGATGCCCTACTTGTAAGAGTGGACTAGTCAAGATAAATAAAGATAATAAAAAATATTATATATAAATAAAACAATGGAGGGAAAAATGGAAATTAAAAAGGTATTGGTAATTGGTGCAGGACAAATGGGTGGCGGAATCGCTCAAGTTTTCGCTCAAACAGGACATGAAGTATTATTAAATGACTCTTCTGTTGATTCTATCAAAAACAGGATTAACTTTATTGATGGCCTTTTGACTAAATCAGTTACAAAGGGAAAAATCACTGAAGAAGATAAGAAAAACACTCTAGATAACTTAAAGGTTTGTGCTGACTTAGAAGAAGCTCACGATGTTGACCTAGTAGTTGAAGCTATCATCGAAAACGTAGAAATCAAGGCTTCAGTTATCAAGAAGTTAAATGGAATCTTAAGAGACGACGTAATATTTGCAACAAATACATCATCATTACCAATAACTGAACTTGCAGCTTACTACAAGAAGCCAGAAAACTACATTGGTATGCACTTCTTCAACCCAGTACCAGTTATGACTCTAGTAGAAATCATCAGGGGTATCGCTACATCAGATGAAACTTACAAGACAATTCATGACTTAACATTAAAGATTAACAAGTTCCCAGTAATGGTTAATGACGTTCCAGGATTCGTATCAAATAGAGTACTTCAAGTTATGATCAACGAAGCAATCAGCTGTGTTGAACATGGCGTAGCAAGCGTTGAAGGTATTGACGAAGTTATGAAACGTGGTATGAACCACCCAATGGGACCTCTAGAATTAGCTGACTTTATCGGTCTAGATACAGTTTTATCTATCCTAGAAGTTATGTATAAGGGATATGGAAATCCAAAATACGCACCATCTCCATTACTAAGATCATATGTAAAGGCTGGTTGGTTAGGAAGAAAGTCTGGTAAGGGCTTCTACGACTACAGCAAATAATTTATAAAGTTGATAAATCTTTAGAAGAAAAGAATGTTACTTTTACAAGTAATTTAAGGATAGGAGATAGATATGGATTTTATCAACTTATATAAAGAAAAACTAACTGATGCTAAATAATATTGGTCTTTATGTAAAATGCATGATTATTACTTGTGTTTTCTTCGCCTTGATTTACTTCATAATCTACAGGATTACTTCAAGGACCTACTACAATATAGTGAAAAAATAATTCAAAATCCCCAAGAAGGCAAATGCTGCTTCAATCTTGGGGATTTTGTTGCCTTGATGGAAGTTTAGTGTTAAGATTATAACATATTGGGTATAAATAATTTATATTTGAAGATGAGATAATAAATATTTTAAGCAAGGATTCAAAGGATTCTGACAATGAGCTCTTAAAACAAATTATCGAAGGTAACTTGGGGGAAGATATATATCTAATGCCGTAAACTTTGTATTTATTGCTAAGGTTTGGAAGAGGCCCAACCACAATCTAGGCCTTACCCTTATATCGACCCTGATGGTGATAAGCATGGTTGCCAAGTATTTTAATGTTAATAATATAAGCCTGGGGGCAATCGTTTTACAAATGATTAGTTTGTGGCTGTTTTTTACGGTTCACACCCTGTTTATTTATTATATATTTCAACCATATAACGATAAGTATGAGCCTAAGTCTCCCGCTTATATGGTGATGAATATTTTAGTGTATCTTGTCTGCTATGGGCTTATGGTCTTAAGTCCATCCGGTCCTCTAGTAGGTCCAATTTCAATAGGGGTAGCACTCTTGTATGTCTTGGTATCACTAGCTTTGGTCTATAAGATTGCTCCAAAGACATTTGTCATAAGGTATAGAAAATAAAATAGGACTTTACAAGACAGATAAAAATTGAGACAATATACATGAATGGTAGTTCACGTGAAAATATATTTTTAAGAAAATTATAAAAATATATTGGTGGACTCTTATGATAACGTTGTTTTTTCTCTTAATTTGAGATACAATAAAATTGTTAAAAAAGTTTATTAGTTTTGCCTTTCTGAGCAGACTACTATGCAATCAGTTATGTTAAATAACTATTAATTTTTTAGGAGGATAGAATGAGTAAAGTATTTATTACAGCAGCAAAAAGAACACCAATTGCAAGTTTCCAAGGTAGCTTAAAGGCAGTTAAGCCTGGCGACTTAGGAGCAACTGTTATCAAAAACATTATTGAAGAATCTAAACTTGACGCTTCAAAATTAGACGAAGTAATAATGGGTAACGTATTATCAGCTGGTCAAGGACAAAACGTTGCTAGACAATGTTCACTTGGCGCTGGTGTTCCAGTAGAAGTTCCAGCTTATGGAATTAACATGGTTTGTGGTTCTGGTATGAAGGCAGTTATCAATGCCTACGAATCAGTTTTAGCTGGTATCAACAACCTAGTTATAGCTGGTGGTACAGAAAGCATGTCACAAGCTCCATACCTAGTATCAGCTAACAACAGAGGCGGAGTTAAGATGGGTAACCAAGTTATGGTTGACCACCTGATTAACGATGGTCTTTGGGATGTATACAACAACTATCACATGGGTATCACAGCTGAAAATATAGCTGCTAAACACAATCTTACTAGAGAACAACAAGATGAATTTGCTGCTAACTCTCAACAAAAAGCTGTTGAAGCTATCAAAGAAGGCAGATTCGAAGGCGAAATCGTTCCAGTAGTTGTAAAGACTAGAAAGGGCGAAGTAGTATTTGATACTGACGAATATCCAAAAGAAGGTACAACTGCAGAAGGTATTGGAAAATTACGTCCAGCTTTCAAGAAAGATGGTACAGTAACTGCTGCTAACGCTTCAGGTATTAACGACTCTGCTTCAGTTTGTCTAGTTGCATCTGAAGAAGCTGTTAAAGAAAATGGCTTAAAGCCACTTGTAGAAATCGTTGCAGTTGGTCAAGGTGGGGTTGATCCAAGCGTTATGGGTCTTGGTCCAGTTCCAGCAATCAGACAAGCACTAAAGAGAGCTAACCTTGAATTAAAAGACATCGACGTATTAGAATTAAACGAAGCATTCGCAGCTCAATCACTAGGTGTTGTTACAGAATTATCTGAAGAACACGGAGTAGCTTTCGACGAAATCCTTGCAAAAACTAACATGAACGGTGGAGCTATTGCATTAGGACACCCAATCGGAGCATCAGGAAACAGAATTATCGTTACACTAATCAACATCATGAAGAAAAAAGGCTACAAATACGGCTTAGCTTCATTATGTATCGGTGGTGGAATGGGTACTGCTGTAATCGTAAAGAACGTAGACTAATTCAAAATCACTAAACAAAATAAAAGCCTAAACGATAGGGTGCCACATCATGTGGCATCCTATTTTTGTGTAAAAACCTTTTTGAATAGAATCAAAGTATTAAATATATTTAATAAAAATGACACTTATTATCTTGCCATTTTTGAGATAATAGACCTAGACAGCTAAATCTTGAAAATTGGAGGAGAAAGGTGATTTTAAGAAAACAAGAATTGCTAGTGGACCTGGGCAGGTATAAGTATTATAAAAGTCAAATTTCCAAAATCTTGGACAATAGGATTAAGGGAAGCCTTGTTGTATACAACAAAAGTGATGGACCTGAGTTTTATCATGTCCTTCCTAGTGTTAATGGAAAAAAGAAAAGAATTTATATTAAAGAAAATGATATCGAATTGAAAACAAGGCTAGCAACTCAGTCATATCTAATGAAGGTTGATAGACTCTTAGATAAGAGGATATTTCAGCTAGGCTTATTATTAGAAGACTATGAAGATTTTGAAATACAAAAAATATTTGATGACCTTCCAGAAGCAAGAAAAAAATATGTAACACCACTTATGCCAAGTTATGAAGATAAGCTATCAGAACTGGTAAATAGGGAAGGGTCTTCAAAAGGATTTTCAGCCGATGATTTATTAATAGTCACTAATAAAGGGGAGCGAGTAAGATCTAAAAGTGAGAAAATACTAGCCGATAAATTTCATGATTTAGGGATTGAATACAGGTATGAATTACCTTTAAAACTTAAAGATGGAACTATACTTCATCCTGATTTTACTTTCATTAGTCCATATAGCTTGAAGGAAATTTATTGGGAACATCATGGCATGATGGATAACCCCAAATATGCCCTAAGTGCAATTAGAAAGATAGAAACTTATGCAAGAAATGGCATTTTCCAGAATGAAAGGCTAATCTTAACCTTTGAGGCATCTACTCATAATCTAAATTATGATATTGTAGATAAACTTATTTATAAATATCTTATAAAATGAAATGCTCCTGTCCTTAGTCCCTAAAACGTAAAAAGGGCAGGATGGAAAAGCTAGAAAAAATCAAAAATCTCCTGTACATTTCCTAAAAAAGGGGGGTGGTGTAGGAGGAAAAAAGGTAAAACTTGAGTAAATCTCCTGTACCATTCCAGGAATTTGGGGTTAGGGCAGGGTGACAAATGTCACTTGCATGTGAAATGCTCCTGCCCATAGCCCTCAAAATGCCAAAAGGGTAGGTTTAAGGGGAGAAAAATACAAAAAATCCCCCTGTCCATTTTCAAAATGAGGGGGGTAGTGCAGGAGAAGAAGGTGTAAAACTAGAGAAAACCTCCTGCAAGCTTCCCTAAATAAATCCCTAGGCCCCCACCTATTAAGATATTGTTTGCTATCTGTTGCATTTTAAGGAGAATTATTGCATACTATGAATAGGTGCTCATGTTTTTCTTTAGACTTATAATCTAGCCATTCCTACATGTTTGTAGGGGCAAAGGCCATAAAGGATTTGGGGCAATAGGATTTTTAGAAGGAGTAGAGATGAAGTACATTAATAAGCCAAAAACTGAACGAGGGGAGAAGACCCTTAAAAATATAATTACTGCCGCGGAGAATGTTTTTAGAGACAAGGGCTACAATGGAGCAACTGTTAAGGACATTGCTGTTGAGGCGGGGGTTTCAGTTGGGACATTTTATATTTATTTTGTAGACAAAAAATCAATATATGATTATTTGATTCAAGAATATAGCTATTACATAAGGTCTGAGATTTCAAAGAGGACCGCAAGTTTGAAGACTAGAAAAGAGATTGAAAGAGAAGGTCTTTTGGTATTCTTGGAAATAGCAAGAGATAAAAAACATATCTATAATATCATTTGGGAATCACTTTACATAGATCCAGTAAACTTTAAGAACTACTATATGAACTTCGCTCAAAACTATATCTTGGGACTTGAAGATGCCGTAAAAAGAGGGGATATTAGAGACGATATAGACATTGAGGCGGTAGCTTGGATGCTTATGGGGGTATCGAACTTCTTAGGTTTGAGATATGCCATGTTTGACGAAGAAAAAGACTTGGGAAAGATTGCTGACCTAGCCATAGGCATTATAGACAAAGGCTTATTCATCTAATTGATGGGCCTTTTTTATTATTTAAAAGCTTGTTATTTTTTAATTTGAAAAGGAGTTAAAAACCTGCTTGGGCCTAAGGAGCCAAGCAGGTTTTTAACGATTTTTAAATTCAAGTATTATTTTTTTATTTTATCCTATATGATATTATTATAGAAGGAAAAATTCGCTATTTACGACTTAAAGCCTTGATTAAAAGGCGGCGGATTAATTTTAGAACGAGGAGGGCCAGATGAAAAGAGAAGAATTTAAGATTCTTTCAGAGCTTTTTGAAGAAAAAAAACTTAGAGAGCTTAAAGAAGAACTCATTACCTTTAACGAGGCCGATATTGCAATATTTATTGAAGAGTTAGACCCTTTGGAGGCTATAACTGTCTTTAGGATTTTACCCAAGGACATAGCTGCAGAGACTTTCTCTTACTTCTCGTCGGAAATGCAAAACCATATAATTGACGCTATGACCAATGTCGAGTTGACAGAGATTGTAGACAAGTTATATATTGACGATATAGTTGATATGTTAGAAGAGCTTCCAGCTGTTGTGGTTTCAAAGATTATGAAGAATATACCCCATACCAAGAGGGGGGTGGTCAATCAATTTTTGAAATACCCCAAGGACTCAGCAGGCTCTATAATGACAGCCGAATATATAGACGTAAAGATGGAGGCGACAGTAGGTGATGCTATCGCAAAAATCAGGAGAAAGGGCATAAGCTCAGAATCTATCTACACTGTCTATATAATCAATGAAAAAAGGACTCTAGAGGGCTTTGTATCAGTAAGAACCCTACTTATGAATCCTGATGACAAGTTGATAAAAGACTTAATAGAAGAAGATGTAATTTATGTTTATACTACAGATGATAAAGAAGATGTAGCTAGAAAGATTAAAAAATACGGCTTTTTATCCTTGCCAGTAGTAGACCATGAAAAAAGATTGGTCGGCATAGTAACCATTGATGACGCCGTTGACGTATTGGAAGAAGAGGCTACAGAAGACTTTGAAAAGATGGCAGCGATGGCGCCATCAGATAAGCCATATTTGAAAACTTCCATATTTACTATAGCGAAAAATAGGTTTACCTGGTTATTGATATTGATGTTGTCAGCTACCTTGACAGGGGCGATAATTGATAAATATGAACCTATCTTGTATGCTGTGGTAGGCTTGATAAGCTTCGTTCCAATGCTTACCGACTCAGGTGGTAATGCCGGAAGCCAATCATCTACTATGGTAATTCGTAGCCTTGCCCTTGGTGAGATTACTACAAATGACTACATGCAAGTATTCTTTAAGGAACTAGGGGTTTCCTTGATAGTAGGCTTTGTAATGGCCTTGATAAACTTCCTTAGGATTTATCTATTAGGCATAGGAACTCCAATGGTGGCCTTTACAGTTTCCTTGACCCTGATGGCAACTATTATAATGGCCAAGGTAATAGGTGGCCTGCTTCCAATAGTTGCTGAAAAGATTAAGATAGACCCAACACTTATGGCAGCGCCCTTGATAAGTACCATAGTCGACTCCCTATCACTCTTAGTATATTGTGCTTTAGTAAAAGTATTTTTAATGTAAGAGTGGATGAAGAAAGGAGGTCATAATGGAAAAAGTATTTAAAGATGAATTGATGGAACTGCTAAGAGAAAAGAAACTTAGAAAGCTAAAGGATGAGTTAATAACCTTTAACGAAGCGGATATAGCCTTGTTTATAGAAGACCTTTCAGACCTAGAAGCCGTTGCTGTTTTTAGGATTTTGCCTAAGAACATAGCCGCTGAAACCTTTGCTTATTTCTCTCGTGAGGTTCAAAACAATATAATCGGGTCAATGACAAACACAGAAATCACTGAAATAGTCGACGACCTATATATAGATGATGTGGTAGACATGCTTGAAGAGCTGCCTGCCAATGTAGTAAAGAAAATAATGAAGAATGTCCCTACTGAAAGAAGGGGCATAATAAACCAATATCTTCAATATCCAGAATATTCAGCCGGATCAATTATGACCGCTGAATTCATAGATATAAAGATGAAAAACACAGTAGGAACTGCAATTAAGCATATCCGTAACAAGGCCATAGACACAGAATCAGTTTACACCTTATATATAACAGATACCTGGCGTAGACTGGTAGGCTTTGTATCAGTAAGGACCCTACTTGTAAATGACGATAATACTAAATTAGAAGATTTAATTGAAGAAGATGTAATCTATGTAACTACCACAGATGACCAAGAATATGTAGCAAGACAATTTGCAAAATACGGCTTCTTGTCCTTGCCGGTAGTAGACCAGGAAAAGCGCCTGGTAGGCATAGTTACGATAGATGATGCGGTAGACGTTTTGGACGAAGAGGCTACAGAAGACTTTGAAAAAATGGCTGCCATGGCTCCATCAGATAAACCATATATAAAGAGCTCGATTTGGGAACTATCCAAAAACAGGCTGACCTGGCTGGTATTTTTGATGCTTTCAGGTACAATTTCAGGCATGATTTTACTTAAGTTTGAAGGAGCTTTAGAGGCCTTATCAGGTGCAGCCGCCTTCATACCTATGTTGATGGGGGCCGGGGGAAATGCTGGATCCCAATCATCTACCATGATAATCCGTGGTTTATCTATAGGAGAGATAGAAACAAAAGACTATATAAAAGTTTTCTTTAAGGAATTTGGAGTAGCGGTGCTAGTAGGTATAGCCCTAGCAATAGTCAACTTCGTCAGGATAATAATAATTAAACCTGGTCAAACCATGTTGGCATTTACCGTATCCTTGTCCTTAGTATTTACAATAATGATAGCAAAAAGCGTCGGAGGCCTTTTGCCTTTGGCTGCAAAGAAATTGAATCTCGACCCTGCTTTGATGGCGGCACCACTGATAACAACTATTGTTGACGCCCTAGCATTGTTAGTATATTTCTTTTTCGTGGAAACAATATTACTTTAATCGGAGGAATAAATGAAAATTATTAGAGTTAGGAAAAGTGGACCGCTTAAAGGCGAAGTAGAAATAAATGGAGCTAAGAATGCTGCTTTGCCAATACTAGCAGCAAGTTTATTAAATCCTAATGAAACAATCATAGCTGACGTACCACCCCTAAAGGACGTCATGATTATGGTGGAAGTACTTGAGTCACTAGGGGCAAAAGTTGAATACCTAGACGAAACTACTTTGAAAATAAATGCAAAAGAAATAAAAACTACCACCACACCTTTTGAGTTGATGAACAAGATGAGGGCATCTTTTGTAGTTATGGGTCCTCTTCTTTCAAGGATGGGCAAGGCTATAAATGGCATGCCTGGAGGCTGCCAAATAGGCGATCGTCCTATAGACCTTCACCTAAAGGGCTTTAGGGCCTTGGGGGCAAAGGTCCAAGAAAAAATTGATAGGACAGAAGTTGAAAGTGATGGTAAGTTAAAGGGCGGAAAGATTTATTTGGACTTCCCATCAGTTGGGGCTACACAAAATATCATGATGGCTGCGGTTTTAGCAGAAGGCGAAACTGTCATTGAAAATGCTGCCAAGGAACCAGAAATCGTTGACCTTTCAAACTTCTTAACCAAGATGGGGGCAGTGATTAGAGGGGCTGGTACATCAACCATAATCATTGAAGGTGTTGACCAATTAAAGCCTTGCGAGCACAGGATAATCCCTGACAGGATTGAAGCTTCAACCTATATGGTGGCTGCTGCTATGACCAAGGGAGATGTCTTAGTTAAAAATGTAATAGCATCCCACATAAGGCCGATAATAGCCAAGCTTCAAGAGATGGGTTGTGAAGTAATTGAAGACCCAGACGAAGACGAAATCAGGGTTAGGTCCAAGGGGGACCTAGTGGCTACAAACATTAGAACCCTACCATATCCAGGGTTTCCAACAGATGTTCAAGCCCAAATGATGACCTTGATGACCATAGCCAAGGGCGAATCAATAGTAGAAGAAACAGTTTTTGAAAATAGGTTCATGCACGTTGATGAACTTAGAAAGATGCACGCCTTGATAGTAACAGAAGGCAATGAAGCCAGGATTATGGGGGTACCAAACCTAGTCGGGGCCCAAGTTAAGGCTACAGACCTAAGGGCGGGAGCTTCTTTGCTAATAGCTGGACTTGTTGCAGAAGGCCAGACTGATGTATATGACATTTACCATATAGAAAGAGGCTACCACGATGTAGTTGGCAAGTTCAGAGCTTTGGGCGCAGATATGGAGCTAGTAACAATAGACTAATAATAAAAGGTGATGAAATGATAGAGGTTGAAGGAGTAGTTGCTGAAATAAGGTTCAGGAATGAAGAAAACTACTATACAGTTTTTAATTTAGATACCGAAGATGGGAATATCACAGTAGTTGGTAAGGTCCTAAGTATTTCAGTTGGCGATAGCATGATCGTATCCGGCAACCTCGTTTATCATGACCAATATGGAGAGCAGATTGCTCTTGATAGCTACAAGAAGATGATGCCGAGGACAGTTGTACAGATTGAAAAGTACCTAGCCTCCGGCATCATTCCCTTTATTGGGGCAAAAACTGCAAAAAAGATAGTCAAGCTATATGGTGAGGACAGCTTAAATATCATTACTGAAGACCCCAATTCCCTAAGGGCCATAAAGGGCCTGGGGCAAAAGAGGATTAAAAAGATTTCAGAAGTCTTAAAAAAAGAGAAAGAGTCAAGAGAAGTCCTTATCTACCTACAAAGCCTGGGACTTGGCAACAAGATTTCCATGCTTATTTACAAGACCTACAAAGAAGAGACCATAGACGTAATAAATAAAAATCCTTATGTCTTGATAGAGGACATAAAGGGGATAGGTTTTAATATAGCTGACGATATTGCCTTGAGAAATAAGGTTGAAAGAACGGACTTGTTTAGGATAACGGCAGGCCTTCAGTACTATTTAGACAACCAGGCCAATGTCAATGGCAACTGTTTTGTGGAAAAAGACAGGCTCTTATATGACGTTTCAAAGCTCTTGAAAATCGACCAGACCTACGTGGAGTCTGCACTGACCCACGCCCAGATAACTGGAAAAATAAAGATGGAATCTATAGGTGAAAACCTACTTATCTATTCAAGAAAAATCTATGACAAGGAACAAAATATAGTTTCAAATATCATCAGGCTTTTACTAAGAGACCAGGACCCGGTAGAGAATATGGAGGCCTTAATCGAATCAGACCAGGATTTTTCCTATTCTGAGACGCAAAAAGAAGCCATCCTAGAGGCTGTTCAAAAGAAGATGCTGGTAATTACGGGTGGACCAGGAACGGGCAAAACCACAATTATTAAAGGAATTATAGACCTCTTACAAAAGCTTTCCATGACCTTTACCCTTTGCGCTCCAACAGGTAGGGCAGCAAAGAGGATGGAGGAATCAACAGGCCAGATAGCCTCCACCATCCACAGGCTCTTAGGTTTTAAATCCCTTGATAGGGAAGACAAGCTTTTGGAATACGATAGGGACAATCCCTTGCCATTTGATGTGGTAATCGTGGATGAAGTCTCCATGATTGATATTTACCTTATGTCTGACCTCTTGGATGCTATTGAAGATACTACAAGGCTGATTCTTGTAGGTGATGTGGACCAGCTGCCATCAGTAGGCCCTGGCAATGTCTTAAAAGACCTTATAGATTCAGAATTAATAAAGACCATCAGACTTGATACCATTTTTAGGCAGCAAGAAACTTCCAATATAGTAAAAAATGCCCACCTGATTAATAAGGGGCAAATGCCTATCTTAAATGAATTTGGTAAGGATTTTTTCTTTATCAGGTGCCAAAATGAGGCCCAAAGCCTTGAGACCATAGTTGACTTGGTGGCAAGTAGGCTGCCAAAGCATTATAACTTGGACCCTTTTAAGGATATCCAAGTCCTTTCAGCTATGAAAAAGGGCCTTTGTGGGGTAGATAACCTGAATTTAAGACTCCAAGCCAAGCTTAATCCACCAGAGTTTAACAAGGAAGAGATAGAATTCGGCCACCACATCTTTAGGGAAGGCGATAGGGTCATGCAAACAAAAAACAACTATGACCTTGACATGGAAGATGAATTTCAAAATAAGCAAAAGGGTGTCTACAACGGAGACATGGGGATAGTTAGAAACAGCTTTAGTAAGGACGGGGCTATGGAGGTAATCATAGATGATAAAAAAGTGGTCTATGACTACAAGGACTTGGCTGAATTAAGCCTTTCCTATGCTATAACCATCCATAAGTCTCAGGGGTCAGAATTTCCTGTTGTTGTAATCCCTATGGTGTCAGGGCCCTACATGTTATTGTCTAGAAATATCCTGTATACGGCCATCACTAGGGCTAAAAAACTAGTAGTCCTAGTCGGCAGTGAAAGAGTGATGAAATCAATGATAGACAACAACTTTAGGCAAAATAGAAATTCAAGCCTGGCCTATTTTCTAAAAGAAAAATATAAATTTTTTGAATCATGATATTAGATTATTTATTTTTTAAGCAAGACATATGTCACATATGCAAGAAAGTGGAAGAAGACAACTATATTTGTCCGGAATGCCTTTCCAAATTAGAATTTTTAGACGGGGACTTTTCCATTTCCAAGGGCAGGGTTTTTTATCCTCTTTTTTACAATAATATGATAAAATCTGTCATAAAGAGGTTTAAATTTGAAAGAGAAACCCACCTTGTAAAGCCCTTAGCCCTCATCCTTTATGAATATGTAAAGAAGCATGACCAGCTTATGGATGTGGACTATCTGACCTATGTCAGCATGGACTCAAAATCCCTCTTTGAAAGAGGCTATAACCAGGCCCAGCTAATTTGCCAAGACCTGGCCTTGTACATGGATAAGGAGGTGGTCTCCTTGGTTGAGAAAACCAAGAAGACCAAGGAGCAAAATAAGTCAGACATATCCGAGAGAAAGACCAACCTAGAGTCTTCCTATAGGCCGATAAAGGGGCTGGATATCAAGGGAAAGAAAATACTTTTAGTCGATGACTTGGTCACTACAGGCTCTACCATGGAGGTTGTAGCAGACGCCATCTTAAGCGAATATGATGTCGACCTAAGATTTTTAACACTAACGTCAAGCAGGATAGGAGATGAAGATGATTAGTTTTCTAAATGATTACAACGAGCTTGCTCACCCTAGGATTCTAGAGGACATGCTAAAGATTCAAAGTAGGCCATATGTGGGCTATGGAGAAGATGAGCTTTGTGAGTCAGCCACAAGATATATTAAAAAAGCCTTAAATAATGACCAGGTGGATATTCACTTTATACATGGGGGGACAGCGGCAAATATAGTTGCGATTCAATCGGGCCTAAGGTCCTTTGATGCTGTAATTTCCTGCGACACAGGCCACATAGTTGGCCATGAAAATGGAGCTATTGAAGCCTTAGGCCACCAAATAATCCAGCTTCCTAACAAGGATGGAAAGCTGGATGTAGACCTATTAAAAAAGGCCCTAGAAGATCATAAGGAAGAATATTCAGTAAACCCTAGACTGGTTTACATTTCCAATGTAAGCGAGCTAGGAACCGTCTATAGAAAAAAAGAGCTTGAAGCCTTGAGTTTATTTTGCAAGGAAAATGCCTTGTACCTTTACATGGACGGGGCCAGACTTGCAACAGCCCTTGCATCAGAATACTGCGACTACGAGTTTAAGGACCTAGTAAAATATTTTGATATTTTCAGTATAGGGGGCACAAAAAACGGCTTCATGTTTGGAGAAGCCCTAGTGGTGGTAAATCCCGAGCTTAAGGCCTTTATGAGAAAAATCATTAAGCAAAAAGGCTCCATGCTTGCCAAGGGTTTCGCCTTAGGAAGCCAATTTGAAACCATGTTTAAAGACGGCCTATACTTTGAACTGGGGGCCAAGGCTATAAGCCAAGCAAAGAAACTAGGCCAAGTATTTGAAGAAAATTCAGTAAAACTATATAAAAGACAAGAGTCAAACCTGGTATTTCCAATCTTTAGCAAGGATTTAGCTAAAGAGCTTCAAAAAGATTTTCTCTTTGAAAAAATCCAAGACCTGGATGAAGATAATACCGTATATAGGTTTGTTGCGAGATATATGACCTCAGAAGACGATATTTCACTATTAAATCAAAGGTTGGAAGAATACAATGCGAGATCCTAACTCAAATAGAAATCCTAGAATTAAAAATAGAAAAGAAATTGAATTAGAAAAAAAGCTGGAAGTGGAAAGACAAAGACAGCAAAAAAGACAGCTGGACAGAGATAGGGACCAGTTAAGAAGAGAGAAAAAGCAAAAGAGCAAGAAAAGAAAAAAGGCTAAAAAAAGGGTAATTCTTTTAAGACGAATAGCCCTAGTGGTTATATGTCTTGTAGTAATCTTCTTCTTGGCAAGGTTTGTAATTGCTAAGGTTTCAGACTTGTCTGCAAAGCTTTCAGAAAAGCCAGCTGCAAGTGATAAGGCTGGAAAAGAAGGTGGAGATGAAGAAATCAAGTTCTCCCTAGATGATGAAAAGGACAAAGAGCCGGTTAAGAAAAGACCTAAGCTTGATCCAAATATCAGCTTTGATGATATGAAAAAAGACCTAGATCAAAGGTTGGATACCTTCTTAAAGGGAGAAAAAATAGCCAAAGATGCATTTTCCATAGGGTATTTCAACCTACAAACATACCAGGCTTATGGTTTTAATGAGGATAAGACCTACAATATAGGCAGGGCCAACAACTTTATGATAGCCATGGATATTTATGATATGGCTGTTGAAAAAAACATAGACCTTGACGAAGAAATTGATATCGGACAAAAAACTGAAGATAAGGACAAACTTCCAAAAAGATTTACTTTAAGGGAGTTGATAAAGCTTATGGTGACCAAGGACGATGAAGAGGCCAGGGACTTTTTGATAGAATTTATAGAAAAAAAGTCTTCAAAAAATTGGTATGACGAACTAAGTACTAGGTTTGGCGTTGACCTATCCTACACCAACAAGATGAGCCCTCATGACAGCTTAAAAGTCTTGAGAAGGCTATTTTCCGAAAGGAGGATGACGGCTGAGGAAAGGATTAAGGCCGAGGAAGAAAAAGACGAGTCTACTACTGTTTATGTCTACCTAGAACTGATTAATTTTATGGCAGCTAAGCCATCATCAAGTCCATTAATAAGCAGCTTGGCAAGGACTGGTCAAGCCAGTGATAATTATGGCAAGCAATATGAGGACCAAGCCTTGATGGGCTTTGTCTTAGGAGAAAAAGAGTATATTTATGTTGTGATGTCATCAAATACCAAGCAAACAAGGCTTTATGATGCCTTAAATATACTTAACCAATGGCAAGACTATTATTATAAATAATAAAAAAAAATGATAATTATTAAACTTATTCAAAAAAGCTTGACAGTATATAAAAAGCTTGTTAATATAAATCTAATTAAAAAGAGATTAATAGCTATGAAAAGAAGAGTAGTCCATAGGATGCTTTTACAGAGAGCCCCGCTTGCTGAGAATGGGTGAAGATATGATGGATGAATAAAGACTTTGAGCTTCATGCAGGATTATTTGATTGCATGACGTGGCTGCACGTTATAGCAGAGGAGTATAAGGATTTAATCTTGTACTTTATGAGTTATATGGTGCGAGCCATATATGAATTTGGGTGGTAACACGGAGGCTAAAGGCTCTCGTCCCTTGAGGATGAGGGTCTTATTTTTATTTAAATAAACTTTGCTTTATTTGGAGGAGATAAATAATGAATACGAAAAAGAGACAAATTTTTAGGACGCTAACTTTCTTGCTCGCTTTCATGAGCATGTTTATGGGAAGTGACAAACTTCTTTTAGCGAAATCACAAGACGATGACAATATTTTTAGGGTTGGTATGGAGGCGGCTTACCCACCATTTAACTGGACACAATCAGATGATTCAAATGGGGCAGTCCCAATAGAGGGCTCAAGCGATTTTGCCAACGGCTATGACGTTCAAATGGCCAAAAAAGTTGCCGAAGGCCTAGGAAAAAAACTCCTAGTTGTAAAAACTGAGTGGGACGGCTTGGTATTTTCTGTAAATTCTGGAAAGATTGATGCCATCATGGCGGGCATGAGCCCGACTGCTGAAAGGGCCAAGGAGATAGACTTTTCAGATGCCTACTACAATTCTGACCTTACCCTAGTGGTCAATGCCACTGGTAAGTACAAGGATGCCAAAACTCTTTCAGATTTTAGTGGGGCCAGGGTAGTTGCTCAACTTAACACCTTCCACGACACAGTAATCGACCAAATTCCTGGTGTAAACCACATGGAGCCTATGGCGGACTTTTCTTCCATGAGGGTTGCCGTTCAAAGTGGCAAGGCTGATGCCTATGTAGCTGAAAAGCCGGAAGGTCTTACAGCTGAAAAGGCAGGGGCCAACTTAAAGATGATAGTCTTTGAAGACGGCTTTATGACGTCACCAGAAGACACTTCCATAGCAATAGGCCTAAAAAAGGGAAACCCTGACCTAGAAAAGATGAACCAAATACTTGCAGGCATTTCCCAAGAAGAAAGGGAAGCCATCATGGAACACATCCTTTCTATCCAAGAAGGTGGCGAAGAATTAGGCTTCTTAGCCAGCATGAAGGACATCTTCCTAAAAAACAAGGAAGGCTTTTTAAGAGGTACAGGTGTCACCCTATTAATCTCTTTGGTAGGTACCCTAATCGGTCTTCTAATTGGTATGCTAATAGGTATAGTAAAGACCACACCTCAAGGCAGCAACGCCATTGGCAATGCCCTTTTATCCATCCTTAAGGGAATCTTAAACATCTACGTTCAAGTCCTAAGGGGAACTCCGATGATTGTTCAGTCCATGCTTTTATACTTTGGACTTCTACAATTTGCAGGAATAGACCTACAACCCCTTACAGCAGCCTTCATAGTTGTTTCGATAAACACTGGGGCCTATATGGCAGAGGTAGTAAGAGGGGGAATCAACTCCATAGACAAGGGTCAATTTGAGGCCTGTCAAGCCCTAGGCATGGGCCACTTCCAAACTATGAGGTATGTAGTCCTTCCTCAAGCATTTAGGAATATCATCCCTTCAGTGGGTAACGAATTTATAGTTAATATCAAGGATACATCAGTACTTAACGTAATTTCTGTAAGCGAGCTATTCTTTACAACAAAATCAATAGCTGGCGCTAACCTAAAGTACTTTGAAACCTACCTAATCACATCAGCCATCTACCTAATCTTGACCTTGAGTGTGGCAGGACTTCTACACCTACTTGAAAGAAAACTTAGGGGATCTGATACCTACGAAAAATCAAATGTCTTTAAGAGTGCTAACTAGGTTTAAGAACAAAGGAGACTAAAATGACTAAAGAAATCTTACAAATAAAAAACTTAAAAAAATCCTTTGGCTCCAATTCAGTCTTAAAAGACGTGAGTTTTGATGTCAAAGAAGGAGAAGTAGTAACTATTATAGGGTCATCTGGCTCAGGTAAGTCAACCCTTCTAAGGTGTCTTAACCTACTAGAAAGTCCAGACTCTGGCCACATCCTTTTCAAAGACAAGGATGCCCTAGACAAGAATATAAACAAAAATGAATACAGGAAAAATTTGGGCATGGTTTTTCAATCCTTCAACCTATTTGAGAACCTGAATGTAATTCAAAATTGTACCCTGGCACAAGAAAAAGTCCTACACAGAGACCACAAACAAGCCCTAGAAAAGGCCCAACACTACCTAAACCTAGTCGGCATGGCTGAGTACCAAAATGCCCGTCCATCCCAACTATCAGGGGGGCAAAAACAACGTGTAGCCATAGCCAGGGCCTTGGCAATGGAGCCAGAAATCATCCTTTTTGATGAACCTACCTCAGCCTTGGACCCCGAAATGGTAACAGAAGTACTAAATACCATGACAAACCTAGCCGAAATGGGCTTCACCATGGTAGTAGTAACCCACGAAATGGACTTTGCAAGAAAAGTATCCGACAAGGTCATCTTCATGGACCAAGGCGTAATCGCAGCCCAAGGCAGCCCACAAGAAATTTTCGAAAACCCAAAAACCGAAAGAATGAGAGAGTTCTTGGGGGTGTAAAACAATATGTTCTAAAATATCTGTTGGGAGTGCTAATTCCTA
>CAYFNZ010000022.1:0-19168 GCA_964344625.1 uncultured Peptoniphilaceae bacterium
GCTTGACTCTTCTATAGAGACTAGGTTCTTGTTGGACTTGCTGGTCTTTTTAAGCTGTCTTGCTGTCCTGTTTAGCAAGTTTTCCTTGCTACTTTCATAATAGTACTTAAGCTCTTTTGCTGAAAGCCTGCTGGCTCCTTTTCCAAAAACTATGGACTGGATGATTCCATCTGATGAAGCAACCTTGTAAAAATCGTTTTTTTCAGCCTTGCTTACAATCCTCTCTATATAGTTGTCTGCCGTTTCTAATTCTTGAGTATAGACTATTTCAATGCCCTTTCTAAAATAGTATTGCCTGATAGCCCCTTTCTTCAAGTAGGAATCAAATACAATTATAACTTTTTCACCTGTTATTTGCCCTAGTTCTGCCATCATGTCTATAAGGCTTTCCCTGGCATTGTCGAGTGAGATTTCTTGAGCTTTAATCAAATCTGGCCAAGCGTTGATGATATTATATCCATCGACCAAGAGATAATTATTTTTTTGCCTTTTCATTTCTACTTCTCAAGACTTCGTAAATATAGATGGCTGCAGAGGTTGAAGCGTTTAAGGATTCCGTCTTACCATACATAGGTATATAAGACAGGTTATCACAATGCTTTTTAATAGATTGGGAAATGCCCCTTCCTTCGTTTCCTATAACTAGGGCAACCTTGCCGGTATAGTCATTTTGTGTATACTCTGTTTGCGCCCTGCCATCTGCCCCATAAATCCAATAGCCTTCTTTTTTAAGTCTTTCAATGGTTTGAACTAGGTTTACAACCTTACAAACTTTCATGAAGGTTGTTGCCCCTGCTGATGTCTTATGGACAGTATGGTTAACTGAGGCACTCCTCCTATTGGGAATTATTACCCCATGAGCACCTGCAGCTTCAGCCGTCCTTATGATAGCTCCCAAGTTATGGGGGTCTGTTATTTCATCTAAAAGAATAATTAGTGGATCCCTGTCTGATTCCTCAGCCGCCTTAAGGATGTCATTTAGGCTTGAGTACTTGTAGTCTTCAGCTAGTAAAATAACTCCTTGGTGGTTTTGAAATTCTGACATCTCATCTAATTTTTTCTTATCTTTTTCAACGATTATCAGCTTCTTATCTTTTGCCATGCCGATAATCTTGTGGATGGAACCTTTTAGCTCTCCCTTTTGAACAAAAAGCTTGCTAGCTCCTTCCTTATTTTTCAAATATTCTATTACGGCATTTCTACCGATTATTAGATCTGACATATCTTCTCCTATTGGATTTTCTTCCAAGTCACTCCTTGGGCAGTATCCTTTAATTCTATATTCATAGCCTTTAGTTTGTCCCTAATTTCATCTGCCTTGGCCCAATTCTTTTCTTTTCTATATGCATTTCTCTTTTCTATTAGGTCCATGACTTCTTTTTCTAGGTCTTGGTCTTTGATTTCAAACTTTAAGCCCAAGATATCAGCCATATCCTCAAATGACTTTCTCATAAAATCGTAGGCATTTCTGGAAATGCTTTCTGAAAGTTTTGTATTGATTAGCTTGCTAAGGTCAAATAAAAAGGCCATAGCATGGGCAGTGTTAAAGTCATCGTCCATGGCATTTTCAAAAGATTCTTTTAAATTTTGAAGCTCTTTAAGCAGATCACTATCATCTGAATTTTGTATAAAATTCGCATCTTCAAATGCTAGCAATTTTTCATAAGTGTTATTTAACCTTTCATATGAAGCTTTTATCGCATCTAGGGACTCCCTTGAGAAATCAAGCGGTGACCTATAATGGGACGAAATAAGCCACATCCTAATAATCTTTAGGTCATAGTGTTTTTCAATATCATGAAGGGTAAAGAAGTTACCCTTTGACTTAGACATCTTTTGAGAGTCAATTGTAATCATGGAATTGTGCATCCAATAGTTAGCAAAGGTGTGGTGGTGCAGGGTTTCCGATTGGGCAATTTCATTTTCGTGGTGTGGAAATTGTAGGTCTTCTCCACCGCCATGGATGTCTATAGTTTCACCCAGGGTGTCTTTTGCCATAACAGAGCACTCGATGTGCCAACCAGGTCTACCAAGTCCCCAAGGGCTATTCCAAGCCGGCTCCTTGTCAAGTTTTTTCTTTTTCCAAAGGGCAAAATCCATAGGATTTTTCTTATCTTCACTAAGGTCTACCCTGGCTCCTGCCATTAGGTCATCTAGGTTTTTTCTAGAAAGTTTACCGTAATTTTTAGCTTGGTCGACTGAAAAGTATACGGTGTCTTTTGTATCATAGGCAGCCCCAATTTCTTCAAGCCCCTTGATAAACTTAATCATTTTACCTACGTAATCAGTCGCCTTGACGTGGGTTATTTTAGAATCATCGACATTAAGGCTCTTAGCATTGTCCTTGAAGGCTTGGATATATTTTTCTGTGATAAGCTTGTAGTCGACATCCTCTTCAATTGCCCTATTAATTATCTTGTCATCTATGTCTGTAAAGTTCATGACGAACTTTACATCATAGCCCTTGTATTCAAAATACCTTCTAACTGTATCGAAAAACACTAGGGGTCTAGCGTTTCCGATATGGATATAGTTATAAACTGTTGGACCACATACATACATCCTGACTTTATTCTCTTCTATAGGCTTAAATTCTTCCTTTTGTCTGGTTAATGTATTGTATATTTTCATATTGCTCCTAAAAGTTTTCTAATACGTAATCTATTCTCTTAATAATATTTTCTCTACCTAAAACCATGAATAAATGAAGCATTTCTGGTCCGTGTTCAGCTCCAGAGATTGCAGACCTAGCTGGCATATAAAGGTTTTTACCCTTAACTCCAGTATCTTTTTGAACCCTCTTCATTAATGTGTTTGCAAGGTCTTCTGTTAAGTCTTCATCTGTTAAGATTTCCTTAATCCTAGTAAGAACCTTTTTAGCATCTTCACTTTGAAGGTATTCTTTAACGTGGTCATAATAGCCTTCTTTTTCATAGTCTTCGAATAAAAATGCAGTTTGGCCTGCTATTTCAGAGAACTTATTCAAGGAAGTCTTGAAAGTTGATGCTAGGTTTACTAGCTTTTCATGGTCATATGATTCGTCTATCAAGCCTTTTTCAATTAAGTATGGCTTAATCTTTTGAGCTATTTCTTCATCAGAAAGCTCCTTAATGTAGTGGGAGTTTACCCAGTCTAGTTTCTTGATATCAAAGATACCACCTGATTTTGATACCCTATCGATTGAAAATTGCTTAATTAAGTCATCGTGGGATAGGATTTCTTGGTTTGATTCAGGTGACCAGCCTACAAGGGCTATATAGTTTATTAGGGCATCTTTCAAATATCCTTTCTTTAAGAAGTCTTCAACGGATACATCTGCGTTTCTCTTTGATAGTTTCTTTTTGTCTTGACCCAAAACTGTTGGAAGGTGAACAAATGTAGGTTTTTCCCAGCCAAATGCTTCGTAAAGATATACGTGCTTTGGAGTTGAAGAAACCCATTCATCCCCCCTGATAATATGGGTAATACCCATCAAGTGGTCATCTACTACTACTGCAAAGTGGTAGGTTGGAAAACCATCTGATTTGATTAGAACTTGGTCGTCCATATCATTTGTATTTATTGATAATTTACCTTTTATTAGGTCGTTAAATTCGATATCTAAATTTGCTGGTAATTTTAGTCTTACTACATGAGGCTCTCCAGCAGCTACCCTCTTCTTAGCTTCTTCTAGACTGATACCCCTACATAGGCCATCATATTTTGGCATTAGTCCATCTGCCTTTTGTTGGTTTCTAAGGTTGTCAAGTCTTTCTTGACTACAGAAACAATAATAAGCCTTGCCTTCTTCGATTAGTTGGTCAATGTATTTTTGGTAAATGCCTTGCTTAACTCTTTCTGATTGAATATATGGTCCAAAGTCTCCCTTTTCTACAATTTTTCCATCTTCTAAGAAGACACCTTCATCATAGTCTAAGTCAGCCCAGTTTAGTACTTTTATTAGGTTTTCTAAAGCACCTTCTACAAATCTTGTCCTATCTGTATCTTCTATTCTTAAAATGAATTTACCACCTTGGTTTCTTGCAAAAAGATAGTTATATAGGGCTGTTCTTAAGCCACCTATATGAACATAGCCTGTTGGTGATGGTGCAAATCTTACTCTTACTTCTTTTGTCATAAATCCTCCATAAACTAATTAAACATCATTAAATGTATTGTAAATACAAGCTTTATAAATATTTTAAACTACAAAGCAGTAAAGTCAAATTACTGCCTTGTAGTTTCTTCGTTTACATTCGTTGGTTTATTTACCTTGTCGCTACTTGTCGGTTTCTTCTCTACTTGGATCCTAGCCCTAAATTTTATAGCATCATTGACTAGGTAGATATCTTCAGGTAAATCAGGTATTACTTCTATCATAGTAGAAGACTTTATATCTGAAAGGTCAATCTTTTTGGTTGAAATTTCACTTATAGTATCAACCCTGTCCTTGTCCCCCTTAATCATAAAGGTCTTAGGTTCTAAATCTACGGATACAAGTTTTAAATCATCCGGTAGATTATTGTCTACTAAGGCCGTCATCTTAACTTCTTTAGACTTTGAAACAGACACGCTTATGTTTGCGAAATTTTGTCCTAAAATAACATTATCAACCACCTTATCGTCTTTTGTCAAGGCTTCCAGGTTAATATTAGTTACTAGGTCTTTTGTTAAGCTTTCAGCATCCAAAACCGCCTTTACCTTACTGATAGATTCCACTTTTGACCTTGGCCCCTTAACTGAAATTTCTTCAGGTGTAGCCTTGGTAAATTCAAGTATGTAGCCATCCTTTATAGTGCCTTTTAATTCTATCTCCACATGGAATTTTTTAGTAATAACTTTTTGAATGTCGATATTTATTGCCGCAGGATCACTAGCTAATTCTATGTCCTTAGGCAACACTACCTTTAAGTTTACCGGATTTAAGCCCTCATTATATTGGCTTAAATCTGCGCTCACCTTAATATGTTGGCTAGTTATATTAAGCATCTTTGACCTTGGACCTTTTATGGTTAAGTTAACTTTGGGTCTATTGTCATTTAGAAGTACTAGGCCTTTTTCATTGAGTTTATTTTCATTCTCAAAGGTGACAGGCACATCCCTGACATCTAGGCTGACAGTTGGGTTTTCGATTGATATTACAAAAGACCAAAGAACAATAGCACCCAAAAGTGACAATAATTTCAATTTCCAATTATTCTTTATCAGCTTCATCTATTGGTCCCCTCCTATTTAGTATTGAATCATCCATTTTAATAAATATATTAAATAGGCTTTGCTTCAATGATTCTGGATCCATATACCTAGATATGACTCCATTTTCTACTACTGAAATTGTTCCAGTTTCTTCTGATACAACGATTATAAAGGCATCGCTTTTTTCACTCATACCAAGAGCAGCCCTATGCCTTGTTCCCATTTCTTGAGACAGGGTAGGGTCGTTTGTCAAAGGTAAAAAGCAACCTGCCGCAACAATCTTATCATCATTTATAATTACCGCCCCATCATGTAAAGGGGTATTAGGAATAAATATATTAATTAATAATTCACTAGAAAGCTTTCCATTAATTAAAGTCCCTGATTCAGCTATGTCAGAAAGTCCAACCTTTCTTTCTATAACAATTAGGGCCCCTATCTTTTGCCTAGCCAATGAGGCTACCGCATTGGTAAGTTCTTCTGATTTGAACTTGGCCTGCTCGTTGTCTATCTTATTAAAAGAAAGCAGATTATTTGACCTGCCCAGCTTTTCAAATATCCTTCTAAGCTCGGGTTGAAAAACGACAATAATTAAAACCATACCTACTGTCAACAAGTTGTTTATTACCCAGCTGACCGTATATAGATTTAGAGCAGCACTTATTCTTGAAATAACTAATATTGCAATAAATCCCTTTAAAAGCTGCTCTGCCCTAGTCTCTCTTACTAGCTGAATTAACTTATATATAGCATAGGATACTACCAAGATATCAATAATATCTTTTAGTTCTACCGTCTGTAGAATCGCTCTAGCTTCAGTTAAAAAATCCAAAAAATCACCACCTTAATTTTATAATTATTTTATCACAAAAAAAGGCCAAAAGAAAAACTGACTATAAATATATAGTCAGCTTCTCATTAATAATCAGCGATTTTTGTTTCTACTAAATTAATTAGGGCATCGACAGCATCTTTTTCGTCCTCTCCTTCAGCACGAATAGTTATAGTCTCACCTTTAGCTGCACTCATGCTTAATATTCCCATAATAGACTTACCATTGTATTTCCTTCCATTTTTGGAAACCTCTATATCTGATGAATATCTAATGGCTTCTTGTATAAACAAAGATGCTGGTCGGGCATGTAGTCCTATTTCATTTTTAATTTCAACACTTTTTTCGTACATACCTAAGCCTCCTTAACAAGTCTCTAATAATAACATAAATAAACTATAATATAATTCTATCACATTATCCAGAGATTTGAAAAGGATTTCATGATATATTTTTATTAGGCTGTTGGATTAGCTTGTGGCATTGGTCTACTAGCTAGTATAGCGTCTAATTGGTAGATTCCTGCCCAGTTTCCGTGTACTCTTTCTACTTGAGTTATAAGCTTTGTAAATGTTTCTTCTTCTTCAGCTTGTTCTTCTAAATACTTTTGCAAGAAAACACTTACATATTTTTCCGGTTGATTTAATGAGTCTTCATAAAGCTCTTTAATTTTTGAAGTTACAAGTTTTTCATGGGCTAAAGCCTTCTTAAATACATCAACGATATCAGTAAATTCTCCATCACCAGGATCTATAGGACGATATTTTACCTTTTTACCTAATTTTTGTAGGGTATTTTTAAAATCCTCAGCATGGATATGTTCTTCTTGCACTTGCATATCAAAGAAGTGTTCAAATCCATCTAAGTCCATTTCTGCCATATATGCAGCCATTGTTCTGTAAATATAGGCAGATTCAAATTCAAAATTCATTTGTTCATTAAATTTTTCAAAAAATGTCATTGCATTCTCCTCTCTTATTTCATATTAGGCTTTGCCTAACTTAATTTTATTCTTAGCCTTAGACTAATTCAAGTTTTTTAAGAATCTTTATACATGAATTAGTCATCTTGGCTGTAAATCCCCAAATTACATAATCTTTATATTTATAAAACAAGACTACATTTCTCCCCTTTGAAAAATTGTACTTTCTTCCATTGGGTATTAAGTCGTATGGAAAATTCGGATCCTCATCTACAGACATGGTCAAAATACTTTCAACTGGCCTTGTCTTTAGGAAATATTCTAGGGGTACCGAGAAAATCCTTTCTACTTCATCTGTATTAGGCCTTATTTCTTCAAGGCTTATGCCCTTAATTCGAATTAAAAAGCACCTAATTACAAGGACTCCAGTCGTTACTAGGTAGTCTAGCTCCCCCAAAAGTTCAATATTATCTTCACAAATCAAAAGCTCCTCACAAGTCTCCCTTATTGCAGCCTGGGCAAAGGTCTCACCCTCTTCCACCCTGCCACCGGGAAAGGAAATCTCCCTTGGTTGGCTTACAAGCTTGCTTCTAATTTCGTAAATAACTTCCCATCTTTTTTCTTTTTCATTGTAGATTAAGGGGACAGCAACAGAATAAAACCTACTTATATCAACGGGATTAACTGGCCTTTTTCCCAATTTTTTCTTTATTTCACTAATATCTAAATCCAAATCTTCACCAACCTTCATTAAAATAAAAAGTCGTCTAAAGCTCCAACCTTTCTCTTAGCTTCTTGATATTCTTGAGTTAATTGCTTGAAGATGCCTTCGATTGAGTCTCTCTTCTTAATCAAGCCAACATTTTGGCCTGCCATCATAGAACCAGTCTCAACATCACCTTCGTAAACGGCCCTAGAAAGAGACCCTGTTACAACCTTGATAATCTCTTCTTCAGGAGCATTTTCCCTATAAAGCCTGATATATTCTTGAGTCATCTTATTTGAAAGTTGTCTAACTGGATGGTCGCCACCAGTAAGATCTGTTTCATATCCTTGGTATCTTACAACTGCATCCTTGAAGTTGTCATGGATAGGAGTTTCATCTGCCACTAAAAATCTAGTTCCCATTTGAACGCCTGAAGCTCCCAAGATTTGTGCTGCTAAAATTTGAGCACCTGTAGCAATACCACCTGCTGAAATAACTGGTATACTTACTGCTTCAACAACTTGTGGTAGGGTAGCAAAGGTAGTAGCATCTCCGATGTGTCCACCTGCTTCTAGACCTTCGAAAATAACGGCAGTAGCACCAAGAGATTCCGCTTTCTTAGCCATCTTGGCATTGCCGACAACACAGAATACCATAATATTGTTGTCTAAGAATCTTTGTATATACTTAGTTGGGTTACCTGCTGCAAGAGTAATCATCTTTACCTTTTTTTCAATTGCAATGTCTATTTTTTCTTCGATATCTCTTTCTAAAAGTACGATGTTTACGCCATAAAACTTGTTGTCATCAATGTATTTGTCAGCTTCTTCAAGTTCATGCTTGAATTGTTCTACTGTAAATCCACCTGTTCCTACAAGTCCTAATCCTCCTGCATTTGACACTGCAGCAGCTAACCTACCGCCTGCAATCCTTGCCATACCACCTTGAATAACCGGGTATTTAATATTTAATAATTCTGTGATTTTCATATTTTCCTCCATTAACTTGATTTTGCAATCTATTTTATACCCATTAAGTCAAGTAATATTCTAGAATCCTTATATTATGCTAAAATCTTGAATTAAATCTTTGAATTTATCCAAGATAGAATATCTTGGTAAACCTTTTGATTATCGATTTCATTTAAAATTTCATGCCTCATCCCAGGGTATAAGATTAGTTTTTTATTTGGATAGTGGCCTGCTGCTTCTTTGACAAATTCCCCCATCTTTCCTACAGGATCTTCTTGACCTGCAAGAAAAAGCACTGGTCTTTTATAGGTCGGGTTTTTTTCAAGCTTAGAAATAAACTTCATCCCCTCCATAAAGTCCCTATAAAAAGAGTTTTTAACCATAAAGCCACAGTAAGGGTCTTCTAGGTATTTTTTTACAGACTCCTCATCTTTTGAAAGCCAATCATATTGAGTCTTGGGATTTTTTACAGCCCTGTTATATGAGGAAAATGCCATTGAATCCATAAATTTTGCCGGCTTTAATGGATTTAAAAACTTTAGGATAAATCTTGCAAAAGCATAACTAGGCTCATCTGCCTTTCCAGTTGCCATTACTATACAAGCATTAAAATCTGATGGGTATTTATTAATATAATTCCTTGCAAAAAATGACCCCATGGAGTGGCCCAATAAAAAGAAGGGCTTGTTCGGATTTTCTTTTTTCATAGCTTCAAATAAGTCTTTTTGGTCTTCTAGAACCCTATTCCACCCATCTTCTTTTGCAAAATATCCCAGATTTGAATTCTTTCCAGTTAAGCCATGCCCCCTGACATCCATGCCATAAACAACTATGCCATGCTCATTTAAGAATTTTGCAAAGTCCTCATACCTACCTATATGCTCCACCATGCCGTGAAATATCTGAATAAAAGCTCGTTTTTCCCTGACATCATCCCAGAGCCTATAATAGATATCTATATCTTTTTTTAGTATTTCCACATTAAACCTCGCATTTTGAATAATCGAATATATAAGTAAAGACGAAATATCGGATTAATCCAATATTTCGCCTCCTTTTAAGCTAAGATATCCTTTAGTTCTTCATGCTTGTTAAAGTAATTAACAGCATATGAACATATAGGTTGAATCTTCCATGAGTTTTCTTTAGCAACTTCCACAGCCTTGTCAGTCAACTTTCTAGCTATCCCTTGACCTTCTAATTCTTTCTTTACAACTGTGTGTTCTATCTTCATTACAGCCCCATCTAAGCTATATGAAATATAGGCTTTTGGGTCATTTTCATCACCAATATAGATTAATAAATCCTTTGTTTTAATATCCATACTTCCTCCTTGTCTCCTTTTTGATTTATATTTTGTATATCAGTTACGATATTAATATCATCACTATTACGCCTGGCACACCAAAGACACCAGCAATTAGTGTATTTAGTAAGTTAGGCTCTATATTAAAACCTAAGCCCTGACCTATTAAATTAGCAATAAATAATAATACTAAGCCGCTTATTCCGTTTACTATCAGCCATTTTAAAGCCTTTATTGGAATACTTAAAAGCTTTAGAATAACAAATAGCACCAATATGGCTACTACTGCATATAATAGTTCCATGAAACCTCCTACATTTTATTTATATCTAATGATAAACTATTTACTTATTACCCAAGTTTTGAAATTATAAATATCTATTTATTGTTAAATAAAATCTATTTTGGATATAATACATTTTGGATATAATACTTAGTAGCGAGGTGGAAATGAAAATTTATAACAATATTAAACTAGATGATAATTTACCCCTAGGAGCAAAAAACTTTATAAAAAATGCTTCCCATAGGAATATGTCACTTGAGAGCCTTCTGGTTGAAGAAGTAAAACCTGGATTTGTAAAGATGTCTGTGGAAGTTAATCCTCAGACTAGCAACCCTTATGGGATGATTCACGGTGGCGTGCTTTTTACACTTGCGGATAGCGTTGCAGGTCTTACCTGCATTACCCTTAATAAAAAAGTAGTCACTTTAAGTTCAAACATACATTATATAAGGTCTGCAAAATCCGGTCGTGTTCATGCCAGTCCTAGGATACTTCACAATGGAAGAACGACTGTGCTTTTAGAAATTGACATGGTTGATGATGCTTCTAACCTAATATCTAAGGCCTCATTTAACATGTTTGTAATTAGCGATATGAAAGAATACGAGGTGGGAGATGAATAACTTTAGAGATTTTTTTGATTATTTAAAAGGTAAAAGATCTAACCTTAACACGACAAGTGGAAGAACTTTTCCTTTTAAGGGTAACTTGGGAGTCTACCTGACCCTAATTTTTACCCTAGTAGTATACTTTATGTTTTTACCGCCATTAAATATCCACTCAAGAGAAACCTGGATATTCTTAATGGCTATACAACTTTTCTTGATAATATTCGCCGGCAACAAGGTCCCAGCTATTAAGCAAAGATTTTTCTTTTTAGTAATAATGCTTGCAGCCTATGTTGTATTGAATTTAACTTCACTTGAATTGTTTACAGCGAGGTCTTATGCCAATGTAATCAAGGTAGAAAATGGTGATTTTTCAAAAGAAATAACTGAACCATCCATAGATAAAATACCTACCCTAGACAGGGATTCCTCTGAAAGGGTTGGTTCAAGAAAGATGGGAGAACTCCTAGATTTAGCCAGCCAATTCAATGTTGATGACCAATACACACAAATCAACTACAAGGATAGACCTGTTAGAGTTACCCCTCTTAAGTATAACGGCATCTTAAAATACCTATTTAACTTCAGAAACGGCCTTCCAGGCTATGTTGAAATAGACATTGTAAACGGTAAGGCAAACTTAGTGAGGTTGGATGAGGGAATAAAGTATTCCCACGGAGATATCTTACTTAGAAATATCAACCTTTATACAAGGTTGAAATACCCACTAGAAATCTTCGATTCTATGGAATTTGAAATCGATGATGAAGGCACCCCTCAATGGGTAATTCCTACCTATAAAAATTCTGTAGGCTGGTTTGGAGCCCTAGATGTGAAAAATGTTATTACAGTCAATGCCATAACTGGAGAAACAAGCATTTACCCTGTAAAAGAAGCTCCGAAATGGATAGATAGGGTCTATAATTCTGACAGGATTATTCAACAACTAGACTGGTCTGGAAAATACAAGCTTGGCTTCTTAAACTCAGTATTTGCCCAAAAGCAAGTGCTTGAAACGACTGAAGGCTACAATTATTTGGCCTTAAATGACGACTTGTACCTATATACAGGTTACACTTCCGTAGCCGGAGATGAGTCAAATGTAGGCTTTATCATGACAAACTTGAGGACCAAGGAAACTAAGTTTTATCCAGTGTCATCTGCAAAAGAAATCTCTGCTATGGCCAGTGCTGAAGGTGTAGTTCAAGATAAAAAATATCAGGCTACCTTCCCACTACTTTTCAATATTAAGGATAAGCCTACCTACTTCCTATCCCTAAAGGATAATGCAGGCTTAATTAAGGAATATACCTTTGTAGATGCTCAAGACTACCAAAGAGTCTCTTCTGGTTCAACTGTTCAAGAGGCCTATGCTAAACATACAGGCACTGTGATTGAAAAAAATGAATTTGATGAGAATACTCAATTTAAGGAAACTCAAGGTACTATCTCAGATATTTACGCAGTTGTCATAGATGGAAATACCCACTACTACTTCACCTTAGAGGATCAAGATGGCGTATTTGTATCATCTATTAAGTTATCAGATAGGCTACCTTTCCTAGAAGCAGGTTCAGAAATTAAATTCAAATATGCTGACAATAAAACTAAAAAGGTTGTTGAAATAGAAAAGATTAATTAAATAAGGCTTAGAAAAGCACATGAAAAGAGGATGCCAATTATTAGTAATTTGCACCCTCTTTTCATATTATTACTTAATTATTGAACATTTTCTATAACATGTATAGGCCTAATAGCCCCCTTGTAGTTATAGATCTTTATTTCTATCATATCCCCTATGGCAAAGCCATATTCTCTTGGAAGAGGAGTAAGGATATTACCAATTATAGAATCCTTGGTAAGTTTTTCTCCCCTAAGCCAAAAGGAAATGCTAGCATTTGTCTTGGGATCGTATAAAAAGCATTCAAAATCATCAGGGTGGATATTGTGCCTAAAAGGATCGATTTGACTATTGGCCCTAAGTTCAAGCCTTGATGGCGAAACATTAAGCTCCTTATTTATCTCCTTGGCCCTATCCACATACCTCATAGCAATATCCGGATCTAAGTCAATAGACATAACACTTGAGTTTTTAAGGTCATCATATTTTAGTCTATGCTTAAGTTTCTTTTTCATGGGCTCATCATTAAATTCTACAAGCTCTCCATCTTTCATCTTCACTAAAGAAAAGATATTAAAACAAAAACCTTGTTCTTCGTCTACATAGCCATAAGCCAAAATCCCACTTTCATCAAAAAGCGAAGGAATTTGATAGCCCATCTTCATTATGTTCAATAGTTTTTCATCTTCTATATAAATTAATTGTTGGTATAATTGTCTGAAAGAAAGACTCTTAATATTGTCCATCATTTAATTCTCCTAATTCTTATCTTCCAAATATATCTCTTTCAAAATAACTTCCGCAAGCTTGTCGCTATCATGACGGATTACGCCATTATTGATACGAGCTATTGGGGCTTCTATTAATTTGATATCTTTTGAAGCAAAATATTTTCTGTCACTTTCAGATATCCTTGCCTGATCGGAAAATGCCTCCCTATATACTTTTAAAAGCTCCTTATCAATTTGTCCATTATTTACAACAACATAGTCTATAATTCCATCCTTTGAATGCTTTATTATGGCATCATAGTGGTCTTTTACAGAATAGTTTTCCGTCTCCCCAAGCTGGCACATGATATTTGAAACATAGACTACTTTGGCCTTGGTTTGGTCAAGCAAATCCACCATGTCCTTTGCCAGTAAGTTTGGTATTACAGAAGTATATAAGGAGCCAGGTCCAAGTATGATAACATCCGCATCCCTAATAGCCTCTTTAGCCTCATCAAGCATATAGATGTCACCTGGGTCTGTTGTTATCTCTAGGATATTGGTCTTTAACCTGTGGTTAACCTCGGGAATCATGGATTCCCCCTTAACTAGTTGTCCATTTGACAGTCTTCCTACAAGGTTGGCATTGTCCAGGGTTATTGGTAGGACCTTGCCGGTGATATTTAATATTTTTGCAGTCATGGCAATGGCATCACCAAAATCATGGTAAATGCCATTCATGGCAGCTATAAAGATGTTACCAAAATTATGGCCGGCTAGGTCTCCGTCCTTGAACCTATAATTTAAGACCAGGTCCATGTTGTTTTCGGCATTGGCCAAGGAAAGCAGGCAGGCTCTTAGGTCCCCCATGGCTATAAGGTCCAAGTCCTTTCTTAGCCTACCAGTTGAACCTCCGTCATCCATAACTGAAATTATGGCTGTTAGTTGGTCTGTTTGCTTCTTTAAGCCCTTTAATATGGTAGATGTACCTGTTCCCCCACCTATAACTACTATCTTAGGACTAGGCCATATTTTTGTAGCTTGCATAATTCTATCCCTTATTTTGCGTTATTAATAACTATAGTCTTAATTATTTCAAAAGATTTCTTCATTTGGTCTAGGCTGACAAACTCAAACCTACCATGGTAGTTATAGCCACCTGTGAAGATATTTGGAGTCAAAAGTCCCATGAATGAAAGCTTTGATCCATCTGTACCGCCTCTAATTGCCTTGATATTTGCTTCTACGCCACATTCCTCATAGGCATCTTTAGCAAGTTCAACTATTTCCATTCTTTCTTGGATTTTTTCCTTCATATTGTAGTAGGAATCTTCAAGTTTTAGGTCAAGCCTATTGTCATATTTCTCATTCAAGAAAGCTACAATCTTTCTAAACAAGTCCTTCTTTTCTTCAAAAAGCTTTCTTGAGTGGTCCCTAATAATATAATGTATTCTTGTTTCTTCTACGCTTCCTTCAATATTTGTAAGCAAGAAGAAGCCTTCATATTTTTCTGTATATTCTGGCTTTTGAGCCTTTGGAAGCATGCTTTCAAGCTCCATTGCTATCAGTTGGGAATTTATCATAACATCCTTGGCAGAACCCGGGTGTACATTCTTTCCTTTGATTACGACTGATGCAGAAGCTGCGTTAAATGATTCATATTCAAGCTCTCCTTCTGGGCCACCATCTATGGTATAGGCAAAGTCTGCTCCAAAGTCCTTAACATTGAATAAGTCTGCCCCTCTTCCGATTTCTTCATCAGGAGTAAAGGCTATACACACATCCCCTCTTTTAATGTCAGGATTTGAAACTAGGTATTCTACTAATTCCATGATTATTGTTAGACCGGCCTTGTCATCAGCTCCAAGTAGGCTGTCGCCTCTTGTTGTCATAAGCCTTTGGCCCTTAAGGTCAGCTAAAAATGGAAAATCCTTTAGGCTGATACTGTATTCATCATTTAGCTTAATATCTCCCCCTTCATAGACCAAAACTTGTGGGTCAGAGCATTTCCCATACATGTCTGGAGATGTATCCATATGTGATATAAATCCTATGGCTGGAGCCTCGGTATTTCCTTCAAGCTTGGCATAAACATAGCCATTCTCATCCTTATAGGCAGAATCTACTCCCAAAGACTTTAATTCTGCAACTAGGTAATCTGCAAAGACCTCTTGGCCCTTTGAACTTGGGCACTTGTCAGAATTTGGGTCGCTCATTGTATCAAAGCTTACATATTTTTTTAATCTATTTTCTAAATTTTTCATCTATCTTCCATACTTCCTTTCAATTAATCTATCTAGGTAATATTGTACTACATAATAGCTAAATAATGCATGGATTAGGCCAGCAGGTATGTCTAAAAACACGTGTTGCTTAACAAAAACTGTTGTAAGGGCTACAAAAATCATGTAGACGATAACTAGTATTTTTACGGATTTTTTCGTCTTTAGCTTGGCAAAGTATAGGCAGCTTAAGACCATATTACAAACGTGCATGCTAGGTGCCCCAGAATAAGCATTGTCCAAGGCGTAGGTTGCCTTAATCATCTTGGAGAAAAAGTCATTTCCTAAAAGGGACGTATCGTATCTTGGAACCTTGGTCTGAAAAAATAGGACTATCACATAAGAGGCTGTTTGCGCAAAGAACAAGGCAATTATAAACCTCCTATAGTTTTCTTTGTCATAGGTAAAAAGCAGGATTCCTACAAGGGCAATCATGGGCATAAAGGTGTGGTAGGCTATAACAAATTCTTTGATGAAAGGAATTTTATCATCAAAATCTATCTTTAAAGACCTTACCGGCCCCAATAAGGGTCTGTTAAAAAGCTCGAAGGTCACCATAGCATAAATTATAAAGGCAACAAGCCACATAAAGTCTTTCTTGTTATTTAATAATTCTCTTTTAAAATCAAAACAAATCTCTTTTATTTTACTCACTAACTACTCTCCTACTCATGCTATTAAAAAACCTATATAGCAATAAAACTAAGAAATTAAACAGGATAAAAACTATCCCTACATAAAGATAGCCCGGTACTTCTACCGGTAAATTTGCCGGCGGACTTAGAATATAGCCGTAATTTACTTCATTAAAAGTCGGCCTCAAATACATATTGAATGCAAGTAAAAAAACATTAAAAGAATTGGTAATAAATAATACCTTTTTTAATTCTTCTTTTTTAACAAAAAGTTTTTCTACGAAAATAAAGTCTACAACTACCCATCCCATAAGGATATGGACTAGGAAAAATTGTATATTGGTGTAGTGTGGGAATGAAAAGTTATATAGGTCTGGAATTGTCATGGCTATTGATGACCCCATAAAGCCCATGTAGGCACCTAAAATCTTAACAAACCTGTCATCCATAAAGATTCCTGCTATCAATAACCAGACCGCCAACCTGCAATGGTACAAAGGAAGACTCATGTCCAGCCTAAAATATCCTGAGGCAAATTGCCATGCATACAGAATGATTTGGTCAAGTAATAAGATTGCAGCTAAAAGTTTTAAAAATTTATCATTTTTATTCTTTTCCTCAATTCCAAATGATTTTGTGATTATTAAAGCCATTCCAAGGATATAAATTAAAAGTAAGATAATATGGTAACCACCATATTGTCTAAATATATAGCCATCTTCTTGGCTCCTAAAAAAATATCTTAAAAAGTCCATACAAATCCTTTCAATTTCGTTATTATATTATATCAGAATTTTTTCAATATTTGTTATAATACATGTTGATAGGACTTTTGTAAATTATTTTTAAAAGTTTATGCCTATTAGTAATCACTTGTTACATAATAATATTAATTTTAATCTTTACAGGAGGTAGTTGATGAAATTAATCATTTTAAAAGATTCAAAAGAAGCCAGCAAGAAGGCTGCAGAAATGATAAGAGATATCATTAGGGAAAAAGAAGATGCTGTTTTAGGACTAGCTACAGGTTCAACACCTATAGAAACTTACCAAAACCTTATCGAAATGAATAAAAATAATGAAGTCTCTTTTAAGAATGTTAAGACCATAAACTTGGATGAGTATATTGGCCTTGATGGAAGCCACGATCAAAGCTATAGATACTTTATGAATAAGACCCTATTTGATCACATCGACATAGACAAAAACAACACTCATGTTCCAAGCGGCGTAGCTGACGACATGGAACAAGAAGCTAAGGACTATGAAGCCCTAATAGATAAGTTAGGCGGCCAAGACATCCAAATTCTAGGCGTTGGTAACAATGGTCACGTTGGCTTTAATGAACCTCATGAAAAGTTGATTCTAGACACCCACCTAGAAGACTTAACTCAATCAACAATTGAAGCTAATAAGAGATTTTTCGATTCAATCGATGACGTTCCAAAAAGAGCCATTTCTATGGGTATGGGATCTATCTTTAAGGCAAAAAAGATTCTTGTACTTGCTTTTGGTGAAGGAAAGGCTGATGCAATAAAAGCCTTAGGTGACAATACAATCACACCTCTAGTTCCTGTAAGTTTATTGAAGCTTCACCCAGATGTGACAGTAATTGTTGATGAAAAGGCGGCTAGTAAATTATAGTAATACCACTAAATTAAACAACAATATAGGAGGAGACATGAAAAGATACGATTTATACTTAAATGGACAGTGGCATAAGCCAATAACCAATGATTGGATCGACGTTGAAAATCCTGCTACAAAGGAAATCATCGCACAAGTTCCAGCAGCGAAAGAAGATGACGTAAACCTTGCTGTAAAGGGAGCTAAAGATGCCTTGGATTCTTGGAGAAATAAGCCTCTTGAAGAAAGAATACCCTATGTAGAAAAGATGATTGACTATTTCTTAGAACACAAGGAAGAAATAGTTAATACTGTAATTGACGAACTTGGTTCAACAGTAAAAATTACTGAAAAAATTCATTTTCTTCAATACATTGACAATGCTAAGGATTTTGTAGAAAATGCTAAGAAAATGCCTATGGTCGACCACTTCGAAGGCTATGATGTATATAAGGATGCCGTTGGTATCGTAGCATGCCTAACTCCTTGGAATTTTCCATTTGGACAAATAGAAAAAAAGGTAATCCCTGCCTTGTTGATGGGAAATACTATCGTATTAAAGCCATCTCAAAAGGCTCCGCTTACTTCTTACTATTTTGCACAAGCTGCTCATGAAGCTGGGCTTCCAAGCGGTGTCTTGCAATTAGTTACTGGTAGAGGGGCTGAAGTAGGCGATGTACTTGCTAAGCATCCAGATGTAAATATGCTTTCCTTTACAGGGTCTACAAAGGGCGGTAAGGAAATAGCTCTTTTAGGCATAGAAACTATGAAGAGATTTGCCCTTGAACTAGGAGGAAAGTCCGCAGCAATAATCCTTGAAGGTGCTGACTATGACAAGGCCGTAAAAGATGCCCTATTTGGAGTATTCCCAAATGCTGGTCAAGCTTGTTCATCAAAGACAAGGCTACTTGCCCCAAGAAAGGACAAAGAAATAATAGAAGAATTAGCTATAAAGCACGCTAAGGCATATAAGTTTGGTGATCCAAGAGACCCTGAAAATGACTATGGGGCTATCATTTCCCAACAAGCCTACAATAAGGTAATGTCTTATATTGAGCTTGGCAAAAAAGAAGCCACTTTACTTTATGAAGGTGACTATTCAAACGACAAGGGATATTTCATACCACCTGTAATATTTACAGATGTAGACAACAAGTCAAGGATAGCTCAAGAAGAAATCTTTGGACCTGTTTTGTGCATTATCTATTATGATAGCATTCAAGAAGCAATTGATATAGCAAATGACTCAATTTATGGCTTACATGGCCAAATAGCTGGTCCAGAAGACCAAGCACTGGAAGTAGCTAAGCACATACAAACTGGTCAGATTGTAATAAATAATGGTGTAAGAACTCAAAATGCCCCTTTTGGCGGATATAAACAATCTGGTATCGGCCGTGAAGGTGGCATGTATGGACTTGAAGAATACGTCGAATTAAAGACCATATTTAAATAGAGACTATAAAGTTTTTAAAATATCTGTTGGGG
>CAYFNZ010000023.1:0-6547 GCA_964344625.1 uncultured Peptoniphilaceae bacterium
GGTATCAATTAACAAAAAATAACATTGATACCATATTTAAAAAACTTAATTTTGGTATCAAATCTAACGCAAAATTATAATAAAGTAGGAAGGACTGATGTCCTTCCTTCTATCTAATCAAAAAAGTGTGCCAAAGCAATCTCTGACACACCTTTCATTATTAATATTAAAGTATTTCTAATACTTCTTTGTAAATATTTTCTGCAGTGAAGCCTAGACTTTCGTATAGGTCTTTTGCTGGAGCTGATGCTCCAAATCTTTCAAGGTTTATTACCTTGCCGTCAAGGCCTACGTACTTGTACCAGCCTGCATCGTTGTAAACTTCTATTGATACTCTCTTTCTTATGCTATTTGGTAATACTTCTTCCTTGTATTCCTTTGATTGAGCATCGAATAATTCAAATGATGGTACTGAAACTACTCTTACTGATTTACCTTCTTGGTGAAGCTTTTCAGCAACATCAACGGCGATTTTTACTTCTGAACCTGATGACATCAAGATTACTTCTGGGTTTTCACCGAAGTCTTTTAGGACATAGGCTCCCTTTTCTACTCCCTTGCCGCTTCCTTCAAGATCTGGAAGACCTTGTCTAGAAAGTAAAAGGGTAATAGGATGACCTTGGCTCTTTGCAGCGTAAGCCCAAGCTGCAGCAGTTTCTCTGTTGTCAGCTGGTCTGAAGTTCACTGTATTAGGAATAGCCCTAAGCATTGAAGCTTGATCTATTGGTTGGTGGGTTGGTCCATCTTCCCCAACTCCTATACTATCGTGAGTTAAGATGTAGATTACCTTAGTATTCATAAGGGCTGAAAGACGTAAAGCTGGCTTTAAGTAATCAGCGAATACAAAGAAGGTAGCTACAAATGGAGTAAGTCCTCCATGAAGTGCTATACCGTTTGCTATAGCAGCCATAGCATGTTCTCTTACACCAAAGTGGATATTCTTACCAGTAAAGTCATCTTTGTTTACAAAAGCTGAACCCTTGATTTCAGAATTGTTTGAAGGAGCAAGGTCTGCTGAACCACCAAATAGGTTGTCTACATACTTGCTGATGTCATTTAGACTTTGTCCTGATGCAGCTCTTGAAGCCAATGCCTTATCAAAAGATGCGTACTTTTCAGAATCTTCTAAGAAGCTAAAATCAAAGTCGTTTGTCAACCATCTTTGAAGCTTTTCGTAAAGTTCAGGATTCTTTTCTTTGTATTGAGCGTAAAGTTCATTCCACTCTTCTTCATAAGAATTTAGCTTGTCTAAAACTTCATTCATATATTCTTTAACTTGGCTAGGAACTGTAAATTCTTCCTTTTCTTCCCAACCTAGGTTTTCCTTTAGGACCTTTGTACCTTCTGGTCCAAGTGGTGAACCATGAGACTTTTCAGAGCCTTCTTGAGGTGAACCATAACCAATCTTTGTCTTAATTTCAATAAAACTTGGTTTGTCTTTTACCTTTTTAGCTTTTTCTATAGCCTTTTCAATGGCTTCTATATCATTTCCATCTTCAACTAAGAAGGTTTCAAAACCTAAAGCCTTAAATCTCTTTCTAGTATTTTCACTAAAAGCTATTTCAGTGTTTCCTTCTATGGAAATGTTGTTTGAATCGTAAAGAACGATTAATTTTGAAAGACCCAATGTTCCCGCAAGTGAAGCAGCTTCATTGGTAATGCCTTCCATCAAGCATCCATCGCCCACTAAGGTATATGTATAGTGGTCTATAATTTTAAATTCATCTGTGTTAAATGTTTCAGCCATATGTCTTTCAGCCATTGCCATACCAACAGCCATCGCCATACCTTGGCCTAGAGGACCTGTAGTTGCTTCAACTCCAACTGTGTGACCATATTCTGGGTGACCAGGTGTCAATGAATTCAATTGTCTAAAGTTCTTTAAATCGTCTATAGTTAGACCATATCCAAAGACATGCAATAAACTATATAGCAAAGCAGAACCATGACCAGCAGATAAGATAAACCTATCCCTATTTATCCACTTAGGATTTCTAGGATTGTGCTTCATTTGCTTATCCCACAAGGTAAATGCTATTGGTGCAGCCCCTAGTGGCAGACCTGGGTGTCCTGAATTAGCCCTGTCAACCATTTCTGATGACAAAACTCTCAAAGTATTAATAGCTTGTTTTTCTTTTCTCATTTTCCCTCCATAAAGAAATTTGAATTAATTTTCTCTTTTTTGCTCAATAAATTTTGATGCACTCAAGGCAGCAACATTTCCTTGACCTGCAGCCTTTTGAATTTGATAAGGCAAACCAGTTACATCTCCACAGGCAAATAGGCCCTCAATATTAGTAGAAAAATCTCCATCTACCCTGATGTGCTTTTTTTCTAGGTCAATGCCTGGTATTAAATCAGTCATGCCCTGGGCATCTCTAATAACAAAAAAGCCGTCGGCTTCCAATTCTCTGGACTCAAGTATAAGTTTTTCAGCCCTATCTTCACCGACAAATTCCAATACTTTATCCTCAACAACTTCTATTGTATCATTAAATTCAATTTTATTCCCTGTTAAATTTACAAAAATTACAGAAGAACATATGGAGGCCAAAAATCTAGCCTCTTCTATGGATTCTTGGTTATAGCCGACAACAATTACATCCTTGTCCTTGTATAGCTTACCATCACAGGTTGCACAGGAACTTACCCCTCTGCCAATAAATTTTTCTTCACCTTTAATCTTGCCAGAAAAATTTACCCCAGTAGCTACAATTACAGACCTAGCCTCGATAGTTGATCCGTCCTTAAGCTCTATAAAAAAGCCATTGGGCAAGCTATAGATGACGGAAACCATCTGGTCAATATAGGAAAAACTATAATCTTTAATACAAGCCATAATCCTTTCATTAAATTCCCTGCCGGAAATATCATTAAAGCCTAAGTAGTTGTCTATGATTTTGGCCTTTTCAATCTTTTGAGATCCTTCTTTAGGACCTATTAGGACGAAATCCTTGCTCCTAGACCTACAAGTGAGGGCAGAAGAAATACCGGCAGGACCGGTACCGATTATAGCTATTTCATACTTGTCTTTCATATCTAAAGTTTACTTTCTTTTTCTCTAGTTTTAAAACTAAATTAATTCAACAATTTTTTCTATGCTAGCTAAAGGTTGGAAGCCCATAACTTGTTTTTCAATTTTTCCTTCTTTATAGAATAGTAGGGTTGGTACTGAGTGAATATCTAATTCGTCTGCAAGTTTTGAATTTTCATCGACATCAACCTTGTAGACTTCAACATTATTAGCCTTCTTTACATACTCTTCTAAAACTGGAGCAAGCATCTTACAAGGGTTACACCAGCTTGCAAAAAACTCCATAATTACAACATTCTCTTTATTGGACTTTACTATTTCCTTATATTCTACTTCATTTATCAATCTTATTTCTGACATTTTATTCCTCCCTCTTATAGTTATTTCATCTAGTAATATATACCCGATAAAAGACTTTTTAACTTATTATTATCTTGATATTTTACACACATTTTAAAGGTAAAATATGGTAAAATATAGAAAATCTGTCAACTAAGATTAATATTTTTTATGATATAATATATATCAGGAGGAGAAATAAGTGGATAAGAATAACAAGAAAGAAAACAGACCTAGTTACTATTACCTAATAATAGCTTTGGTTGTTTTTGTAATTTTACAATTTATAGTGCTTCCTTGGGCTACAAAAGATACCGTAAAGGAAGTTAGATATGATGAATTCCTAAAGATGATCGACGAGAAAAAGGTCGATAAAATTGTAGAACAAACATATGAATATAGATTTTCCCTAAAAGGTGAAAGCGAAAAAGATAAACTATATAAGGTTGGTAAGTGGAACGACCTAGAATTGACTAAAAGACTTGAAGATGCAGGTGTAAAGTTCGCAAGAGAGATAAAGCCACCGCTTAATCCTATTGTGTCCTACCTGATCACACTTTTACCAATGATTTTGATTTTTACCTTTATAGGAAGAATGCTTTCAAAGCAAATGGGTGGAGGCCCTATGAGCTTTGGTAAGTCAAAAGCAAAGGTTCATATTAAAAATGAAATGGGAGTGACTTTTAAAAATGTTGCCGGCCAAGATGAGGCCAAGGAAAGTCTTTTAGAAATTGTTGACTTCCTTCACAATCCTAAGAAATACGCATCTATAGGCGCCATAGCTCCAAAGGGAGTCCTATTAGTAGGCCCTCCAGGAACAGGTAAGACCCTTATGGCCAAGGCCGTAGCTGGCGAAGCCAATGTTCCCTTCTTCTCAATATCCGGATCTGAATTCGTTGAAATGTTTGTAGGTCTAGGTGCAGTAAGAGTTAGGGACTTATTTAAAGATGCTAAGGAAAAAGCTCCTTGTATAGTCTTTATAGACGAAATTGATGCCATTGGTAAGAAGAGGGATACCTCTGGATATTCTGGAAATGACGAAAGAGAACAAACTCTTAACCAACTTTTAAATGAAATGGACGGGTTTGATGCCGCAAGTGGAGTAATCGTCCTTGCCGCAACCAATAGGCCAGAAATCCTTGACCCTGCCTTGACTAGACCGGGAAGGTTTGACAGGCAAGTAAGGGTTGAATTACCGGATGTTAAGGGTAGAGAAGACATTCTAAAGGTACATGCTAAAAAGATTAAACTAGATCCGAATGCCAACCTTGCAAATATAGCTAAGATGACTGCTGGAACTTCTGGTGCCGACCTTGCAAATATCATCAATGAAGGTGCCTTAAGGGCTGTTAGAGAAAATAGGAATATGGTTACAGAAGAAGACCTTCAAGAGTCAGTAGAAGTCGTAATCGCTGGTCACAAGAAGAAAAATGCTGTAATTACCCAAAAAGAAAAAGAAATTATAGCCTACCACGAAGTCGGCCACGCCCTTGTAGCAGCAAAGCAAGAAGACACTGCTCCAGTTACTAAAATTACAATTATTCCTAGGACATCAGGTACCCTTGGCTACACTATGCAAGTAGAAGAGCATGAAAAAGTCTTGGTATCAAAAGAAGACCTATTCAAGGAAATAGTTATTTTAACAGGTGGAAGGTCAGCTGAAGAACTGATATTTAACACCAAGACCACAGGGGCTTGGAACGATATTGAAAGGGCTACAAAAACAGCCAGGGCCATGGTTTCTACCTATGGTATGACAGATGAATTTAACTTCATCATGTTAGAAGAAAGAACTAACCAATACTTGGGTTCCAACCCTAGAAATATCGCGGCCAATGCTACTAACGATATGATAGACAAAAAGGTCATGGAAATCATTTCTCAAGCCCACAAGACCGCCTACAAGATCTTGGAAGAAAACATAGACAAGCTTCATGAAATCTCCCAATACCTGCTTGAAAAAGAAACTATCACAGGTGAAGAATTCATGGATATCTTGAAAAATGATTACCTGATTACAGAAAAGCCTGACTTCATAAAGGACTACGAAGGGCTTGAAAATGAACCTATAGAAGAAAAAGAACAAGCTCAAGATTCTAAGATTTTGCCAGAATCAGATGAATCTGAGAAATAATAGAAAAAATCATATACTCGGAGGTAATTATGATTTATACAGTAACCTTAAACCCAGCACTTGACTTGGTAACCTACGTGGACTCTTTGGGTGGCACCTATGCCCAAACAACTGAGGCCCACAAGTATCCAGGTGGTAAAGCCATCAACGTTTCTAGGATGCTTTACAACCTTAATATCCCTAGCTATGTAACAGGCTTTTTAGGAGGATACCCAGGAAAATTCATCAAGGATTGGTTTGACGAAAGAGGCTTTGAAAGCTTCTTCCAAGAAGTAGAGCAAGACAATAGAACCACCATGAGGATAAAAACTAAGGATAAGGAAATGACTATCGCAGGCATTTCCCCTGAAGTTTCTGAAGACAAGATTGAAGAGCTAATCTATTTCCTATCCAGGGTTAGAGAAGGTGACATAATCGTTATGGGGGGCTCTCTTCCTAAGGGAGTTGCAGATGATATCTACACAAGAATTATTAATATCTGTAACGCAAACAAGGCTGAATTTATGGTAGATATCCCACCTAAACAAACCCTTGAATCCCTTAAGTACCACCCTCTACTTATCAAGCCAAATTCCGACAACCTTGCACTTATGTTTGGCAAAAAGGAACCTTTTAAAACCGAAGAAGAGCTTATAGAGCACGGCTTAAAATGTATTGAGATGGGGGCAAAAAACGTTATAGTTTCAATTGGCAAAGATGGTGCCTACCTATTTACCGAAGATGGAGCTGTTCATAGAAGTTTTGGTGTCAAGGGAGTAGAAGTTAACTCCTTCAACTCAAGAGACGCCATGATTGCAGCCTTTATAGGGGTTTACATGAAGAAAAATGACCCTGTAGAAGCCTTTAAGATGGCCTCTGCCGCAGCTGCAGCGACAGCTTTTGTAGAAGACTTTGCAAGCAAGGAAGAAGTTTTTGATACCTTTGAAAAAATCAAACTTGTAAGACTTGTAGAGCCAAACAAGGTAGATGAAGAATCTTTTGATTAAGCAAAAACTAGATGAAAAGCTAGACCAAATAAATTAAGGTCTAGCTTTTTCTAT
>CAYFNZ010000023.1:6647-18528 GCA_964344625.1 uncultured Peptoniphilaceae bacterium
TAATTTTATCCACAAAAAAAGCAGAGTATCAAAATCCAAGTTTTGTGATACTCCACTTCTTAATTATTCTTCTCTTTCGAAATTAACTATTGATACAAGCTTGCCTTCTTCATTTTGTATCTTCCTAAGTCGCCTTTCAAATTCCGGTCTCTCTAGCCAGATTTCCCTTTGGCAACCCATGCATTTTAGCTTGATATCAACTCCAGTTCTTAAAATCATCCACTTGTTCTCACCACATGGATGGCCTTTTTTTAAACTTACGATATCATGTAACCTATATTTTGCCATTTTTCTTCTTTTTCATAACTCCTAGTTTTATATCGTTTACTATAATCATATTTTCTTTCTGTAATGCTCTAATTAGCTCTTTTCTCATAAGTCTTTCAGCTTCCCATTTAGAGCCTGTGTTAGTCATGGCATTGACCCTTATAGTATAAGAGTATTCATCGACTTTCATGAGGCCTAGAATTGTAGGTTGGCTTAGGAAAATCTTGTAATTCTCTTTTAAGTCACCAAGGGTTTTATCGATTATAGCCCAGGCCCTGTCCAAGTCTACATCAGCCCTTAAAGAAATATCTACTATAGCCTTCATCTGATTTTTAGAGTAATTTGTAACTATATCTATCTGGCCATTTGGTATCATGTGAATTTGACCTGCAATGTCTTGTAACTTAATTGTCCTTAGGCCCATTTCAACTACAGTACCTGACTTGCCCTTAATGTCTACCCAATCCCCTATATCAAATTGGTTTTCAAATAGCAAGAACATGCCATTTATCACGTCTTTTACAATCGACTGCGCGGCAAATGCTATAGTAATACCTCCTATTCCTGCAACCGCTAGAATAGACCTGGTATTAATACCTATAAAGTCTAATATGGCTAGGACTGCAAAGGAATAAACAAAAATCCTTACAAAACTATTTACAATGGATGCGGCAGTCCTTATTCTGGAGTTTTTTTCTCCTAACTTATTTTCATTCATCAACCTATCATTTATAAACTTATCTACTAAAAAGACTATTAAATAGGAAATAACTGCAATAATTACTGAGACTACCAGCTTTCCCCAAATATTTAAGCTTCCAGTATCTGTTGTAAAGATAGCCTTTAAATTACTAATAATATCCCCTCCTTAGGATGCCTTAATAAGCCTTGACCTTCTCGATCAAGTCAGGCATAACAATGTAGATTCCATCTTTTTCTATAAAATATGACTTCATTTTGGATACATCCGTCTTTATAAGATTGTTATCCTCATATGAAGCTATGGCATTTTGTCCGACAAGCAAAATCTTATCCTTGTAAATCATGATATTATCAGCCTTAAAGGAAAGTTTTACCTCTTCTAAAAGCTTCAAATTCTTATCAAAAATCTTTAGATTATCATCATCTACAAGGGCTATCTTGTCATTTTTAACATCTATTGCCCTAGGATTTAACAAGAAGTTTTTCCTAATTAACTTGCCATCATTTATCAAATAAAGGTATGAATTCGTCAAAACTACATTTGACTTATCTGATAAAAAGCTAGTATACATAAATAGCTCATCGACTGATGAAATATAATATACCTTCTTGTCAGCTTGATAGATTTCCAGCCTGGACTTAAGGCCATCAAGCTCCCTATCCAAGAAAAGTACAGCCTCTTGATCATCTGAAAAAACATACTTAACCGGCCTATAATCATAGGTCTTTTCTGTCACTTCTTTAAGATATGGGTCCATCACAAAAACCTTGTTTTTACCATAGGCTATAAGCTTGTTATTCGCTAGCTCCAAGTTAAAAACCTGGTGGCCCAGGTCGATTTTTGAAAAAAGACTGCCATCGAACCTATCATAGGCACTAACCAAGCCATTGCCCCTGCTGACGTAGACAAACTTATCGTAAACTATGTCTTCAACATCCAGGCCCAGGCGCCTTTCAAACAAGACCCCCTTTTTCTTGTCCCTTGCAAGAAGCTTATTGCCATCAAGGCTGTAAAAAATACCATCAAAAACACCCAGGTGCTTTTGGTTTTCGCTGGTCTTAACCTCCATGGAAAATGCTCCCGTATCAACCTTATTTAATTTAATTAAATTATAGGCATAGTAAAGGCCAAAACTTAGCAATATAACTAAAATACCTATAAGCCATACTCTTTTTTTCATAACTATCCTCTTAATCAATATAACTTATTCTACCATAATTTAAGGCTAGGGCCTAACATAGTAAATAAAAAAAGCTACAAGACATCCCGGTCTTATAGCTCCTATTAACAATTAGCAATTAATCTTTCTAAAGATTATTGATTGTCTTTTTTATTTCTTCAAATTTCTCATCTATCTCAACTTGATTTTTTTGCCTTTCCAACCTCTTCATCTCCAAATAAAGGGCATTTTTAATCCTCTTTAAGTCCTTTATCTGACTATTAATATCTACTGTAGCCATCCTGATGTTTAGGTCGTTTGCAAAATGTTGAGCTAGTCCCTCTTTTTTAATATTAAGATTTAGTCCAGGCGACTTAGTCAAAACCCTTGTGGTGTCAATAAAGTCAGATGCACGAGAAATTAAATCTTCATAAGCGGCATTAGCCCTAGATAGGGATAAATCTGTATTCTTTTTAATCATATGGTCTACATGACTCTTTAGGCCCTTGGCATAGGCTAATTTATCCAAGGTCTTATCTTTTATTTCTTCCTTTTTACTGGTCTTTGAAAGCCTTGCTATTAATTTATCTGCTTCAAGAATCAAGCCAGCAAGCTCTTCATATTGGTCCTGTATTAAAAGTTTGTCCATTTTATCACCCTCTCATAAAATGGTTATACCCTTTTTTAACCGAAAATACCCGTAGCAACCAAAATAAATACCAGAATACCAAGACCTATCCTATAGTATCCAAATACTTTAAAGTCATTTTTTTGTATATATGATAAAAACTTCTTAATAACTATATAAGCAACTATAAAGGATAGGACAAAGCCTAACAAAATCATCATCCATTGGCCAAAAACCAAGCTTTCCATCTTTACAAGTTTTAGAAGAGTTGCCCCTACCATAGTTGGAATAGCTAAAAAGAATGAAAATTCCGCCGCTGCTGACCTATTTAAGCCAAGTATCATAGCACCGATTATGGTAGCTGCTGACCTTGAAGTCCCTGGCCACATAGCAAGAACTTGGAAGCAACCTATTAAAAATGCAGTCCTATAGCTTACTTGTACAGGGTCTGTATATTTAAATTCAGTCTTACTCTTGTGCTTTTCTTCAAGCAAAATGATTACAATACCATAGAAGACCAAGGCTATTGCAACTGGTACGGGCTTAAATAATAACTCATCAATCTTATCATCAAACATCAAGCCCAAAACCATAGCAGGCAATACCGCAACAATAATCTTTAGCCAAAGCTCAACAGTCCTATTGTGGGTAAACCAATAATAAACTTTTTTAGCCCATAAATTTTCTGTTTGATCATCCTTTAGCTTTTCAGGCCAGTCGCCATGGTAAAGCTTCCTTTTTGGAAATGGGTTTAACTTTTCAAAGTAAATAACAACAACTGATAATATGGCACCTAATTGAATTATTACATTAAAAGAATTCGAAAATTTCGCCGGTTCCAAGCCTACAAATTGATTGGCTATAATTAGGTGTCCTGTTGAAGAAACAGGCAAAAATTCAGTAACCCCTTCTACTATAGAAAGGATAATTACCTTTAGTATATTTGATATAACTTCCATCTTAACTCCTCTTACTCATAATCATCTAGAAAGAAATGCTTCTTCCCATCAATATCGTATCCTAAAATCTGCTTTAAAGAAACATTCTCAGCGGATTTGAAAATGTTCTTCTCAATAACTGGATTTAATTCCTTCAAATCTTCTATAAGATTTTTAATATTTAACCTTTGACTTTCCTTCTTGACCTTTACAATAGGACAGGCCTCATCCATAGGAATAATCCCAGAATTATTTAGCCACCTTATTATATCTTTTTCTTCTACCAAGTAAAGGGGTCTAATAAGCTCTAAGCCTTCAAAATTTTCACTCTTTAATTTAGGCATCATGGTCTTATAGCTGCCGTTCCAGATGACATTTATCATAGTCGTTTCAATGACATCGTTAAAGTGGTGACCTAAAGCCAACTTATTAAAGCCTAACTCCTGAACCTTGGAATACAAAAATCCCCTTCTCATCCTCGCACACAAGTAGCAGGGATTATCCTTAGCCATTCTATCAGTTATTTCAAAGATATCTGACTCATATATTTTTACTGGAATATCCAGGTACTTACAAATATTTTCTAATTTTTCTCTATTTTCCTTACTATATCCAGGGTCCATAGCTATAAAATCAAGCTCAAAATTCACCCTAGAAAACCTCTTTAGGGCTTGAAACATCTTAGCTAAAAGCAGGGAATCCTTACCTCCGCTCATACCGATAGCTATCTTGTCCCCTTCTTGGATTAAATCATATGTGTCCAAGGCCTTTAAAAACTTGGAAAATGTATCTTTCTTATAGGTCGTCTGGATTGACCTTTCTATTTCCTTAAGCGGCTTGGCATCTTTCAAGTATTCTTCTACCATATTTCTCCCATTCTATCTTAAACTTCTTAAATATTGCGCCTTTTATTGTACCACACTGGTGGTCATAAGGCTATTAAGATGATTAATTTATATTTTACATTTGTCAGATTTGGGAAATAAATTAAAAATATTGGGTAATATAATTATAATTGCATGATATAAATTAGGAGGAAATTATGGAAATTAAAAAAGTTACAATAGCTGGAAGCGGGGTTTTAGGAAGCCAAATCGCCTTTCAAACTGCATTCAAAGGCTTTGATACAAATGTTTGGTTAAGGTCAGAGGCATCTATAGAAAGAGCTAAACCTTTCTTCCAAAGATGGAAAGACACATATATTCAAGAATTGGAATTAGCTAGACTTCACGTTTTAGGAAAGCCAGCACCAATGCCTGTTGCACCAGGTATTTTCTCAGATATTTCAAAAGTGACTGTCGAAGAAATCGACGAAAAAATCGAATTCGTTAAGACACTTCCAGAAAAAATTAAGTTTTCAACAGATATGGCTGAAGCTTTTAAGGACACAGACCTAGTGATAGAAGCTGTTGCTGAGAATATTGAGCAAAAAAAGGACTTTTATACAAAGCTTGCCCCACATCTTGAAGACCGTACTATCCTATGTACTAACTCATCAACCCTACTTCCAAGCATGTTTGCCGCTGAAACTCAAAGACCTGAAAAGTTCTTAGCTCTTCACTTTGCAAACCTAATTTGGAGGGCAAATACTGGTGAAGTTATGGGTCATGAAAAGACTTCAAAGGAAGCCTTTGACACAGTAGTTAAATTTGCAGGAGATATTGGAATGGTGCCACTTCCTCTTCATAAGGAACAACCAGGCTACATCCTAAATTCACTTTTAGTTCCACTTATAGGGGCTGCATCCTACCTATGGGGTGCTGATATCTCTGATCCTGAAACTATCGACTTAACTTGGAAGATAGGAACAGGTGCACCAAGAGGACCTTTTGAAATCATGGACGTAGTTGGGGTTAAGACTGTATATGATATAACCGTTCTAAACCCAGCAAGCAAAACCCCTGGTTCACCTCAAGCAAAGGTAGCCGAAAGACTTAAGGCTATGATTGAAGCAGGAAAGACTGGTAGAAATGCTGGAGAAGGTTTCTACAAATATTAATAATAAGTAAAAAATTAGCAAATAGCGGGTTTTTCAGACCTATTAATAGGCCTGAAAGCCTGCTATTTTTTTACCTGCATTAATTTTACATAAATTTTAATTCATGCTATAATCTTTTTGAATTATTATCGGAGGTTAATTATGTCACAGATACCAGTTCTACTCGGCGGTCTAGCCCTTTTTTTATATGGCATGGACCAGATGGGCAAAGGATTAAAATTATTAGCTGGTAACAAGCTTGAAAAGATACTTGAGAAGCTGACCAACAACAAGATTACAGGGATTTTGGTCGGAGCCTTAGTTACAGCTATTATGCAAAGTTCGTCTGCAACCACAGTAATTACTGTAGGTTTTGTAAACTCAGAAATATTGACTCTACACCAAGCGGTAAATATCATACTTGGTGCTAATATTGGTACCACAGTTACAGGTCTTTTACTTACCTTGGATATAGATTTGATAGCTCCATTGATAGCATTTGCCGGTATGGTAATGCAAATCTTTATCAAAAAAAGGAAGTATAAATATACCGGGGTAATGCTTTTTGGTTTTGGTGCCCTATTCATGGGGATGAATATCATGGGAAATTCAGTTGTACCCCTTTCTGAATCTCAAGCCTTTATTAGCATACTTACCAAGTCTAAAAACCCAATAATCGGTATACTTATTGGGACACTTTTTACAGCACTTCTACAAAGTTCTTCAGCTACAACAGGTATATTAATAACCCTAGCAAACAATGGCCTATTAGGCTTTGATTCAGCATTTTACCTAATTTTAGGTCAAAATATCGGTACTTGTATCACCTCTGTACTTGCCAGCTTGGGTGCTAATAAAAATGCAAAGAGAGTTGCCTTCACTCACGTTGCCTTCAACTTGATAGGTACCTTTATATTTACGGTAATCTCTTCCGTCCTACCATTGATCCACCTTTTAGAAGGTCTTTCACCTGTAATTGCTAAGCAAATTGCCTACATGCACATAATATTTAACGTATCAACCACCATCATACTTATACCATTTACAAACCACCTTGTAAGGCTTTCAGAAGCCCTTGTAAGGTCTGATGATAAGGTAGATATGGAATTAAGGTTGCTATATATCAATAAAAAGAACTTGGATGAAACTATTCCAGCTATTGCGGGAATCAGACAAGAAACTATCCGTACTCTTGAATGTGCACAAGAAAGCTTAAACCTTTCAGTACAAAACTTGATAAAGCACACTGAAGATAGGACGGCAGATATTGAATACCATGAAGAAGTTATAGACTACCTACACTCTGAAATTACCAAATGCACGGTTAAGGCTATGGGATATGAAATGAGTAAGGACCAATACAAGCAATTGTCTTACTTCCTAAAGATAAGTTCTAACATAGAAAGGCTTGGCGACTACGCCTATAATATAAGCGATTTAGCCAACAAAATGGATGAAAACCTACTTAAGTTTTCAAGCCATGCCTACAAGGAAATTGAGGATATCCTTAAAGAAGTAAATGTCTTATTTGATGAAGTAATCCTAAACCTTAAAGAAGATGAATTCTGCATGCAAAAGATTAGGACTTCAGCCTTTAAGATTCAAGATTCTATAGAAAAAAATAGGGACAACTACCTATACCGTCTAAAGAAGGAAACTGTTAGTCCTGAATCTGGCTTAATTTATGACAAGTTCTATACAAACCTAGCCAGGGTCAGAGACCACCTAATAAATATTGCAAACCAATATTCAACAATCTACAATCAATCATAATAAGTTTTTGAAAATAGCTTAAATATAAAAACGACTAACTCATTCAAGAGAAAGTCGTTTTTTTCTATTTATGGTAGGGTTCATTTCTAGATATCTTATAGGCCCTATAGATCTGCTCTAATAAAACCACCCTCATGAGCTGGTGGGGAAAGGTCATTTTTGAAAATGATAGCTTATGATTTGCCCTCATCTTAACCTCTTGGCTCAAGCCGTTGGACCCGCCTATTATAAAGCTTATATCTCCATAGCCATCTAGGCCTACCTGGTCTATCTTATGTGAAAATTCTTCACTTGTCATCTGCTTTCCTTCTATACATAGGGCAAAGACAAAGGCCCTTGGATTGATTTTTTCTAAAATCCTCTCTCCCTCTTTGTCCATAGCTTGGATGATTTCTGCATCTGATGGATTATTTGAAAGCCTTTCTTCAGAAAGCTCAATTATGCTTAAATTGGCATAAGGCTTTAACCTTTTTTCATATTCTTTTATAGCATCTCTAAGGTATTTTTCCTTAATATCCCCTATAGCGATTATATTAATATTCATCTAATCCCCCAAGTCTATTAATCTATCAGCCCTAAGCTTAGGTGCAATCCTAAGTTCTACATCCCTATCCATAATTAAGCCCAAAGAAGAAAGGTGGTCATGAACCTCTTGAAAGGCCAAGTCTTCCAGGTTATTCTCATCACTTAAGTGACCCAAAATAACGGTCTCTTCCATTCCTGTAAGGACATCTTCCAAAACCTCTTTACTAGAATCATTGGATAGGTGGCCAAAATCTGAAATGATCCTCTGCTTCAAGTGATAGGGATAGGGCCCATTTTTTAGCATTTCTAAATCATGGTTGGCCTCTAATAAAAAGACGTTTGAACCCTTAATTGCTTCCTTCATCTGGTCGGTTACTATCCCTGTATCTGTCATAATACTTATCTTTTTATCCTTTTGATAAAAGATAAAAGCAACTGGGTCTACGGCATCATGAAAGGTAGAAATAGCGTGGATATCGACATCCCTATAGGAAAAAAAGGTATTAGATTTAAATACCATGATATTCTTTGGGTCGATTTTCCCGATTAGCCCCCTCATGGCCATCCAAGTCTTTTCATTGGCTAGGATGGGAAGGTCGTATCTCCTACTAAGGATACCAACCCCCTTGATATGGTCTATATGCTCATGGGTGACAAAAATCCCATTAAGGTCCTTTGCATTTTCCCCGATAGAATTTAATAAAAGCTCTATGGCCTTACCGCTTAGGCCGCAATCTATTAAAAACCTTGATTTTTTCGATTGTACAAAAATAGCGTTCCCCTTTGAGCCAGAGGAAAGTGAACATATTTTCATATTACTAACTCTTTCTATATATACCTATAAATACTTATTCTCATAGATACTAGTTTAATGAAGTTTAGAAAAATTTCAAGATTTTATATAAAATATAAAAGCCATAATAAATGTGGAAATATTATTATATATGTTGTAAAATATATTCAATTAGGGGAGTAGCTTATAATTATTTAGTCGTCATTACGGTTTTTACCCGGCTAAATATCTAAAATTATTTTTTTGGTAGCAAGACCTATGGTATTTAGACCATATGGTCTATTTTATTTGTGAAATAAAATGTATTGGAGGAAAAATCATGAATTGGTATATGGATACCAAAGAGTCCATAATTAGGCAGTTAGAAACGGATCCTAAAAAGGGACTTTCAAGTGAAGAAGCTAATGTACGTTTAGAAAAATATGGAAAAAACAAGCTTCAAGAAAAAGGAAAAAAACCTTTCATAGAAAAATTAGTAGAACAACTACTTGACCCCATGGTTATAATTTTGATTATTGCAGCAGCCCTATCTGCCTTTACTGGTGACTGGATAGAAATGCTAATAATCCTTGCGGTAGTTGTCTTAAATGCAAGTATGTCACTTATACAAGAAGGTAAGGCTGAAGACTCAGTTGAAGCCCTTCAAAAAATGTCATCCCCCGATGCTAAGGTCATCCGTGATGGAAAGTTAATAACTATTAAATCCACCGACCTAGTACCTGGTGACCTAGTCCTACTTGAAACAGGCGACATAGTCCCTGCTGATATCAGACTGCTGGAATCTGTAAACCTAAAAGTGGATGAATCATCTCTTACTGGTGAATCAGTCCCTGTTGAAAAGGATGCAGAAGTTATTTTCGATGGTGTTACAGAAATAGGTGACAGGACAAACTACATCCACTCTTCTTCTATTGTTACTTATGGAAGATGCCACGGCCTTGTAACAGCCACAGGCCATGAAACTGAGATAGGAAAAATAGCAACTAATATACAAAATGCTGAACAAGAGGCAACTCCTCTTCAAGTAAAGCTTGCTAAACTTTCAAAAGTTATTGGCCGTATAGTAATTGCCATATCAATAATCGTATTCATAGTTGGATTTTTTATAAGAGATGATATGAACTTTGTAGAATCCCTTATGACTGCTGTATCCTTGGCAGTTGCAGCTATTCCAGAAGGCCTAGCCGCAGTAGTTACCATAGTCCTATCTATAGGTATGAATGCAATGGCTGAAAGAAATGCCATAGTAAAAAAACTACTTGCAGTAGAAACTCTTGGTACTACTACAGTTATTTGTTCCGACAAGACTGGTACCCTTACACAAAATGAAATGACCGTTAAAAAGCTTTTTGTCAATTACAAGGTCGTTGATGTCGAAGGTGTTGGCTACAAACCAATTGGTGACTTCTCAATTGATGGAAATGTGATAGATGTATCAAAAGATGAAGATATCAGATTTTTAGTATCCGCAGCAAGCCTAAACTCAGATGCTAAGTTAAAAGATGAAGATGGCGATGGCGAACTTGACATAGTAGGCGATCCTACAGAAGGTTCCCTAGTTACAGTAGCTGAAAAAGCAGGCTTTTCTGCAGACAAGTTAAATGCTGACTTCCCAAGAGTTAAAGAAATACCTTTTGACTCAGATAGGAAGATGATGACAACCTTCCATAAGAACTATCTACCAAATGATAAGATAATAGCATTTACCAAGGGGGCTCCTGATGTAATCCTTGATAGGTGTTCACACATCTACCTAGATGGAAAGATAGTTGAACTTGATAGTGAAAAAAGATATAACATATCAAGACAAAACTCAGACTTTGCGAAAAATGCCCTTAGGGTTTTAGCGGTTGCCTTTAAGCAATATAATGAAGTTCCTGAATCATCAGATCCTGAAGAAATAGAAAAAGACCTAGTCCTAATAGGCCTTTGCGGTATGATAGACCCAGCTAGACCTGAAGTTAGAGATGCTATCAAGGAAACTAAGACCGCAGGTATCAAAACAATCATGATTACCGGTGACCACCTAGACACAGCCTTGGCCATAGCAAAAGACCTTGGTATAGCTGAAAGAGAAGACCAAGCCATGATGGGTAGGGAATTAAATAACAAGACTCCTGAAGAAATAAGAGAAATTGTGAAAACTAAGAGAGTCTTTGCCAGGGTTTCTCCTGAAAATAAGGTTCAATTGGTTACAGCTCTTAAAGCCAATGGTGAAATAACCGCCATGACAGGCGATGGCGTCAATGATGCCCCTGCAATCAAAAAGGCAGACATAGGTATTGCCATGGGAATCACTGGAACAGATGTAGCTAAAAATACAGCTGAAGTAATCTTAACAGATGACAACTTTGCAACCATCGTAAATGCTGTAGAAGAAGGTAGAATTATCTATTCAAACATAAAGAAATTCGTATCCTTCCTACTTTCATGTAACATCGGTGAAGTTATAGTCATGCTTGTTGCCATGTTAATAGGCCTTCCAGTGCCCCTAACTGTAGTACAACTTCTTTACCTAAACCTTGTTACAGACTCCTTCCCAGCCCTAGCACTAGGACTTGAAAAAGGTGAACCTGATATAATGGAAGAAAAACCTAGAGACCCTAATGAAGGAATTATTGACCCAGAAATGAGAAATATAATCATCCTTCAATCAATTGCTATAGCAGTATCAACCCTTGCAGCCTTCTATATAGGCTTAAGAATGTTTGGATACTACACTGCAATAGGTCAAGCAAAAGAAATAGCAATAGATGGCGCAAGAACCATGGCCTTTACTACCCTAGTATTTGCCGAACTATTGAGATCATTCTCAGCAAGGTCAAGCCATTTAACAGTATCAAAACTAGGCCTATTCTCAAACAAAGCCCTAGTAAAATCCTTCATAGTTGCCTCAATCATGATGTTAATAGTAATCTATATACCATTCTTAGAACCACTATTCAACACAGCTGCAATGCTAGTAAAACACTGGCTAATCATAATCCCACTAGCATTCTTACCATTCGTGGCAAATGAAGTCCATAAAATGATGAAATATAAATAAAAAAATAGAAATCTTGTTTGCTGCGGGTCGCCCTATGGGCGAATTCCTCGCTGCACAAGATTTCTATTTTT
>CAYFNZ010000024.1:0-5912 GCA_964344625.1 uncultured Peptoniphilaceae bacterium
AATGAAATGAATATAAAAGAAATAGAAGTATTGGAGTAGCATCTCTGGAAAAGGATGTACAAGATGTTGTTTCAAATTTATGGCAATTATTGGTATATTAGTTGTAATAGTCTTGCCTAAGTTTAGCTTGGTTCAAAAACTAATCGATAAAATAAATTTAATAACTAGGGAAATCTGTAAGTCATTGGGCCTTGACCATTTTATAAACACCCTGCCTAAGGGGGATGAGAGCATGGTATTAGATGGAGACATTTCAGCGGGCGAAAAGCAGTTGATGACAATTGCTAGAGGGGTTATCAAGGATGCTCCGTTTTTAATCTTAGATGAAGCGACATCAAATGTTGATACAAGGACTGAAATGTATCAATCACAATTTATTCAATGATTTTAATTATTATTAATATAATTAGGCAAATACAAAGGAAAATAGTTAATCCTATTTTTCTTTTTTTGCTATATCCTATATAATTTTACTTAAAATAATATTTACCATGAGAGGGATAAAATGAAAATCGGAGTACCAATAGAGCTAAAAAATAAGGAGCACCGTGTGGCCCTTACACCTTCAGGTGTGTCTTTTTTGAAAGAATCAGGCCATGATATTTATGTGGAAAAAGACTGCGGACTTGCATCTGGCATTTCAAATGAAGAGTATGAGCAAGTTGGAGCTGTAGTAGTTGATAGTCCTAAGGAAGTTTGGGACTGTGACTTGGTTATGAAGGTTAAGGAGCCTTTGGAAGAGGAATTTAAGTACTTTAGGGAAGGACTAATGCTTTTTACTTACCTTCACCTAGCAAATGAACCTAAACTAACAAAGGCCTTGGTAGAAAGCAAGGTGACAGCCATAGCCTATGAGACAATAAGGGAAAATGGCGAGCTGCCACTTCTTACTCCTATGTCACAGGTTGCAGGTAGGATGGCACCAATAATAGCTGCCCAATACCTTCAACAGCAAAATGGCGGCAAGGGCATTTTGCTTGGGGCTGTTCCCGGAGTGAAAAGAGGAATAGTAACTATCATAGGGGATGGAAATGTCGGGGTAAATGCCGCTAAAATGGCCATAGGTCTTGGGGCAAATGTAAACCTAATAGGTATAAATCCAGAAAAAATGAAAGAATTAGACAACCTATTTGGAACTGACGCTCAAACCCTTATGTCTAATAAGAAAAATATTGAAGATGCCGTAAGGGAGTCAGACGTAGTCATAGGCGCTGTTTTACTTCCAGGTGGGGGCAAGGCTCCAAAATTAGTAACAGAAGAAATGGTTAAGAACATGAAGACGGGCTCTGTTGTAATAGACGTAGCTATTGACCAAGGTGGTATATTTGAAACCATTGACAGGGTAACAACCCATGACAATCCAACTTTCATCAAGCATGGCATTGTCCATTACGCAGTAGCCAATATACCGGGAGCGGTTCCAAGAACCTCAACCTTCGCTCTTACAAATGCTACAATAAACTACGCCAAACTAATAGCAGACACACCTATAGAAGACCTGATCAGGTCAAATGATGCCATAGCGGCAGGCATCAACACCTATAAGGGATACCTAACCCTAGAATCAATAGCCCAATACCAAGGTTTAGAATATAGGGATGTAAGGGATTTGATATAATGATATAGAATTAAAATGTTTTAGGAGTTAATTATGTTACAAGTTACTGATATGTCAATGATTTTTCCTGACAAGAAGCTTTTTGAGGATGTGAATCTTCTTTTTACGCCAGGAAATTGTTATGGAATTATTGGGGCAAATGGTGCTGGTAAGTCAACTTTCTTAAAGATTCTTTCTGGGGAGAAGGAGCCTACTAAGGGAAGTGTTAGCATGAACAAAAATGCTAGGATGAGTAAACTTAACCAAGACCACTATGCCTTTGAGGACCAAATGGTCTTAGATGTTGTCATGATGGGCAATAAAAAGCTTTATGAGATTGCAAAAGAAAAAGAAGCTATCTATATGAAGGAAGATTTTTCGGATGAAGATGGTATGAGGGCTGGTGAACTAGAGGCTGAATTTGCGGAAATGGGCGGCTATGAAGCGGAAGCTGGAGCTGCTACCCTTTTACAAGGCCTAGGTATTGAAGTTTCCAAGCACAACATGTATATGAGAGATATTAAGGAATCTGAAAAGATTAAAGTCCTATTGGCCCAAGCCTTGTTTGATAAGCCTGATATTTTGCTTTTGGACGAACCTACAAATGGTATCGACCTAAATGCAGTATTGTGGTTACAAGACTTTTTGATGGATTTTGAAGGAATAGTAATTATCGTATCCCACGATAGGTACTTCCTAAATGAAGTTTGTACCAACATAGTTGACGTAGACTATGGAAAAATCACTATGTTTGTTGGAAACTATGACTTCTGGTATGAATCCTCTCAATTAGCCCTTAGAATGGCCAAGGAACAAAACAAGAAGAGGGAAGAAAAGGTAAAGGAATTAAAGGAATTTATCGCCAGATTCTCTGCAAATAAGTCTAAGTCAAAGCAAGCTACATCTAGAAAAAAACTTTTAGATAAGATTGAATTAGATGATATTAAACCATCCACAAGAAGGTATCCATTTATTGGTTTTACTTTATCTAGAGAACCAGGCAATGAGATTTTGACAGTAACAGATCTTACAGTCGAAGACCAAGGTCAAAAATTAATTGACAATATGTCCTTTAGGGTCAACAAAAATGACAAAATCGCCTTTATTGGTAATGAAATTGCAATTACAAAGCTTTTTGAAATATTAAATGGCAATAGCGAAGATTACCAAGGTACTTTCAAATTTGGTCAAACTATTACTAAAGAATATTTTCCAAAGGATAACTCTGAATTTTTTGAAGCTAAAAACCTTACCCTAATAGACTGGCTAAGGCAGTATTCAAAAGACCAATCAGAAATCTTGATGAGGGGGTTTTTAGGGAAAATGCTATTTTCAGGAGATGAAGCCTTGAAGATGAGTGATGTCTTATCAGGGGGAGAAAAGGTTAGGATGATGTTCTCTAAGATGATGATAAATCCTTCGAACTTCTTAATCTTTGACCAACCTACAAACCACTTAGACCTAGAAAGTATTGAAGCTGTAAACAACGGCCTTATAGACTTTAAGTCCAACATCTTATTTACATCCATGGACCACCAATTTGTATCAACAATAGCGAATAGGATTATTGAGATATTTGAAGATGGGACATACAGGGATGAAGCTATTACTTATGAAGAATATATAGCTAAGTATTTAAGAAGGGTTTAACCTGAATTATACAAACATTTAACAGATATAGCCTGCAAGACCAAAGAGCTAGATTTTGCAGGCTATTTTAACGACCAGGCAAAATAATATAAACTTTTCCTTGAAAAAAATCTTATTTATGGTAGAATATAAATGCTGAAATCATTTGAGAAAATGATTTTTTGTTTTCATTTTATTTTCATTAAGTTTTCATAAAAAATAAGTAAAAAAACTCTTGACAAATAAAATAAGAACTCATATAATAATAATGTTGCACAACAAATCGTGTCTAATTAGCTCAGTTGGTAGAGCAACTGACTCTTAATCAGTGGGCCTGGGGTTCGAGTCCCCAATTGGACACCAGATAGCCTAGTCAACTAGGCTTTGCGGAAGTGGCTCAGTGGTAGAGCATCGCCTTGCCAAGGCGAGGGTCGCGAGTTCGAATCTCGTCTTCCGCTCCAAATTATAAGATAAACGGTTCAGATGAGCCGTTTTTTTTTGCATTTAAATACAAATAAGTGATATCATTTTAGGGAATATAGAATAGAAAATATTAGGAGTGTATTCATGCGAGATTATGAAGTTAAATATATTGATTTAGATAATGGAGAAAGACTTGCCTATAGGCAGGCTGGTAAGAGTGGAAAGACTCTTCTTTTGATTCATGGAAATTTAAGTTCCTCAATCCATTATCAAATATTAATGAACAGGCTAGAAAAAGACTTTAAGATTTATGCACCTGATTTGAGGGGCTTTGGAGATAGCAGCTATAATAATCCAATATCATCTCTTAAAGATTTAGCCGAAGATATTAAAGATTTTGTTTTAAAATTAGAATTAAAGGATATCTATCTTGTAGGGTGGTCTACAGGTGGAGGGGTTGCCATGGAATTGGCTGCAATGATTCCAGATAGGATAAAAAAGGTCTTTTTGCAATCATCTGTATCTGTACAAGGCTTTCCAATTTACAAGAGAAAAAAATATATGGCTAATACCCTGGCCGAAAGCATGTATCCTCTAGGGGATAGGATTTACAAGAAGGTTGACTTAGAAATTGAGCAAGTATTTGTAAAGCCTGTATTAGATGGTTTAAAAGCAACTAATAAAAGGTATTTAAAATTAATTTGGGACTATTCGATTTATGGAAAGAATAAGCCTGAGAAAGAGGAATATGACAAGTATCTTAATGAAATGCTTAAGCAAAGAAACCTGGTAGATATCTACCATGCCTTGGCTACCTTTAACATTACCCATGAGAATAATGGGGTGACAGATGGAAGTGGCAGAATAGACCTGATAAAAGCGCCAGTAATAATCTTTCAAGGAGACAAAGACAAGGTGGTTGAACTTGAAAGAGCTGAGCTAAGCAAGAAATTTTTCGGCGACAGGGCAGAATTAGTCATATTTGAGGGAGCAGGCCACAGTATATTCACAGACGATATGGAAGGATATTTAAAGGAATTATTAGATAGAATTATGTGATGAGGTAAATTATGGATGATATCAAAATAGGCATAAGGGGATTAGGGATATACCTGCCTGAAAATGTAATGACGGCAAAAGAAATATCTGACCAGACGGGAGGCGTGTGGTCTGAAGATGCGGTAATCAACAAGCTTGGTATAAGACAAAAATACCTGGCTGGCAAAGAAGATGGGACTCAAGAAATGGGGGCAAAAGCCGCCCAAGATGCAATAGAGGATGCTGGAATAGATCCTTTGGATATCGATTTAATCCTATGCATTGGAGAAGAGTGGAAGGAATACCCCCTGACTACCTCCGCCCTATATATTCAAGACTATATCGGAGCAAAAAATGCCTGGGGGATAGACACTCAAAATAGGTGCTGTTCAAGTATTTCAACCATGAAAATAGCTAAGGATATGATGTTAGCAGACCCTGATATTAAAACAGTAATGGTTGTAGGCGGCTACAGGAATGGTGACTTTGTAGATTACAAGGACCAAGATACGTCTATGATGTATAACCTATCTTCTGGGGCGGGTGCGGTAATCCTTCAAAAAGACTACGACAAAAATCTCTTACTAGGTTCGCATATCATCTCAGACGGGTCACTTTCAAGGACAGCAGGAGTTGAAATCGGCGGAATAAATAATCCAATAACCCATTCAAACCTAGACCAAGCCTATAAGTCACTTAGAATAATGGATCCCAAGACTATGAAAGAAAAGCTAAATAAAGAATCAAATGCAATTTGGGAAAAATGCATTGACCAGGCCCTTAACAAGTCAAAACTTTCTAGAAAAGATATAGACTTTTTAAACATTTTACACATCAAAAGGTCAGGTCACCTAGCCATGCTTAAAAATCTAGGCCTAAGAGAAGACCAATCACTATACCTAGAAGACTATGGCCATGTTGGACAAATAGATCAAATCCTAACATGGAAACTAGCCAGAGACCAAAAACTAGTAAAAGAAGGAGATATAATAGTCACAATAGCAGCTGGCATAGGCTATGTCTGGGCGGCAAATGTGATTAAGTGGGGATAAAATAAAAAAGATAATTTCAGTTTGCTGCGGGGCACTTCGTGCATTCCTCGCTTCACTGAAATTATCTTTTTTTATAGTGATTGGGGTGTCAATGCTTTTAGGGGTATTTTCCCATAATTTAGTCTTCCAATTACAAACATTTTGTTAAAAATCCTTAATTGCATTGATGAGAG
>CAYFNZ010000024.1:6012-17864 GCA_964344625.1 uncultured Peptoniphilaceae bacterium
TAGGTTCAAAATATATGTTGGATTTTTTTCAAAATTTATTTCTTGTTTTCAAACCTATAGATTAACTCGATAAAAACGTTGGAGTTTAGTAAAGTCTGTGCCTTAATAAGGTAAAAGACTGTATTTAATATCAAGCTTTGCCCGAAACCGGATGCGTCATACTTTTATTAAAAAAGATAATTTCAGTTTGCTGCGGGGCACTTCGTGCATTCCTCGCTTCACTGAAATTATCTTTTTTTATTTATTTATAAGAATGCAGTGACGGTATCAGGGTGTTTACCCCGATGTAGGTGAAGATTACGCATATAAAGCCGATTACTAAAAACCAGGCTGCTTTTTTGCCTTTTAGGTGGTTTATTCTTCTCATGTGTAGGTAGGCTGTGTATATAAACCAGGTGATTAGGGACCAGGTTTCTTTTGGATCCCAAGCCCAATATCTGTTCCAGGCTTTTTGGGCCCATAGGGCTCCTGTGATTATGGTTAGGGTTAGTAAGATATAGCCTATTGCAACGAGTTTGTAGCTATAGTCTTCTAGCTGGTCTTGGTTTAAACCCTTGTCTGACTTGTGGCCAATGTTTAGGATGTATTTAATTGATAGGCCACATGCTAGGGCAAATGATCCATAAGAAAGTATCGCTAGGGATACGTGAATGGCAAGCCAACCACTTTGTAGGGCAGGCATTAGAGGCCTTACTTCTTTATTCTGCATGGCAGCATAGCCTATTAATAAGAAGGCGATAGGTGTGATATAGGCACCTATGGTTTTATCTTTATGGATTCTTTCAAAAAATACATAAAAGAGAATTATGCACCAGGCAAAGGCTGTTGCAAATTCATATTGGTTTGATAGGGGAAATCTCTTTGCCCCAATTCCTCTAAATACTATGGCTACTGTATGAAGTAGTAAAGCTAACTTTACAAGCGCCGAAGAGCATTTTCCAAGCTTTTCGTTTTTGCCAAAGGCATAGGTTAAAAAGCCAAGCATTGAAATTATGTATAGTATAAGAGTGATGGTAAAAAGAATATTTTCTGCGTTAATAAAAAAGTTGTCATTAAGCATTGTCCAAATTCTCCTTTTCTATATTGGAAGGACCTAGGTCTTTCTTTGGCTTTGGAGCTAAGAAGATGGTAAAAAGTCCAATTAGAAGTAGACTTGTTCCAAGGATAACTCCAGGAATATAAGGGTCTTTTCTAACAGCTAGCAGGGTATAATATTTTGGATTTGAAAGTATGGCTGTATATTCCCCAACCTTAATTGGATCATTAAGCTTTACAAATGCTTCATCTATTAGTTTATCCATATAGTAGATTTTTACATGACCTACTGGCTTATTCATCTTCAGAGATTTAGTGGTTATTTTTCCACCTTCATTTGAAAAATCTGGATAGAAATTAATCAGTTCAATATAAAATTTACCACTGTCAGCTGAAACTATTTCATTTTGGAAGAGGTCAGCTGTCCCAATTTTCTTGTCATTTCTTGAAATGCTAGCCTCAAGAGCATAGCCAAATGAGGCTTGAGAAAATTGATATCCATCTACACTAGTAGGGTGGTTGACCTTTATCTCAGCGGTTTTCTTCTTGTTACCGCTTCCATCAAAAAACCTAGCCTTCGTAATATAGTTAATAATATTGTTATTTTCATCAACATCTATTGTGAAATCATCGATAGCTACAAAAAGATTTGTTCCCTCTACAGGACTTACAGTATTTACAAGATTGTATACACTGGTTTCAAAGCCTAGGATATTGCCGAGGCTGAAGAAAATAATGATCAAAATCATCCCTAGATGAAGTAACCAAGAAGCTAATTTCTCTATGAATAGGTACTTATCCTTCTTTTTGAAGCTTGCGATAAGAGGTTTAATCCTAAATATTACGCAAAGGAGCAGGCTAAGGCATAAGAGTAATAGGAGCCCTAAATACCAGTATGAAGTAAATACCTGATCCAGAGAAAGTGTTTGAATCAGGTTTGCCTTACTTACTCCATATTTATTTAAATAAAATTCTAGAGACTCATTTTGTGGAATAATTGTGCCTAGGATTGATAGCAGGCCTAGGACAAGAAGGATTATTACCGCAAAAGTCATCGATTTGATAAAAGTAAATATCTTTTTCATCTTATAATTCTTTCATCGCTTGATCTAAAAGTTCATCTGCGTGGTCAAGGTATTTTATTTGCTTTTTAACATTGTGGAAGCCTTCGCCATTTTCTACAAATACATAATCCCAATAAAATTGGGCTTCCCTATGAATGTGTTGCATTTTTTCAAGCTCGGCATCTTTTAATTTACCAGATTCTTTTTTCTTAGCCAGTTCATTGATAAAGTTGTCTAATTTTACAGCAACTTCGTCAGTCCTATTGGTAACTTTTTCTTGGATAGTTTCTACAGCTTTCTTCAAGTCTTCTTCAGAAGAGTCTGAGTGGCATTTTAAACAAGCATTCTTTATATCATTTTTCAAAGGTGATGTCCAAGTATGGGATGATACTTTTTTACCGTCAACTTCTACTTCTGGCATATGACAGTCTGCACATGTCATATTCATGCCGTCATGGGAGCTTCCTTGGAAAGTTTCAACTTCAGGGTGTTGGGCCTTAAGTAGTTTTGCACCAGTCTTTGGATGTTCCCAATCTGCAAAAGCATTTTTTTCGTAATATTCAAAGGCTTCATCACAGCCAAGTCCGTTAGACCAAGGAAGGGCAACGTGGTTTCCTTCTTCTGTCATATAGTATTCTGTATGACATTGGGCGCATGCAAGTTCTTTGCCTTCAATCTTACCTTCAACTTTTTCTTCCTTTAGGGCTTCCATAATATGTACTCTTTTAACATCGATTTCGCCAGGCTTGTCACCGTGACAGTCATAGCATGTGAAGCCGACTTTTACATGCTCTTTGGCAAATTCTTCGAAGTTTGCTGCACTTACATTTTTATCTTTTAGTAGTGCTTCATTAAATTCAGATGTCTTACACGCCAAGCAAGAAGCACCTTTTTTAGGTCTACTTGTACTTAAGACATCTTCTACAGCGTAAACATGACCTCTAGCTCTTTTATATTCCTTGGAAAATCCATATCCATCATAAAAATTCTTTAAGTAAGGATACTTTTCTAGGTAGTCTACAGGTTCAGATCCACCATATTTAGTCATTGACATCTTCTCGTTGGCCTTAAACATAGCGACTTTTTCTGGGTAGTCTTTTTCATATTCTTCGACAGGTTTTATACCTTGAGAAGTCTTTTGACAAGCCGAGAAAATTAAGGCCGTTAGTAATAAAAATGTTATCAAAATATGCCTTTTTTTCATAGCAACCTCCTTCTGCTAATATTATATCACATGATAGTGTTTTCATCGTTACAAGCTGGGGATTTATAGCGAAAAATTTAAAATTTTTTATTGACTTACATGATAATTAATGTTAATATGCTTAGGAACCTAATTAAAACTTGGAGGAAATATGCAAGAAATGAATAACAATAGACATTTTGGCAAAGAATTTAGACAAGTTTCCAATTTGTTTGCAAGATTCGCAGAAGCGAATGCTGTCAAAGAAGGGGTTACTTTTTCGCAAGGAAGGTTGCTTCACTATATTTCATTAAAAAAGGATGGCTCGATTCGCCAAAAAGATATAGAAAATGAATTTAAAATAAGAGGATCTTCTGCAACTGAGATGCTTCAAAAGCTTGAAAAAAATGGCTTTATTGAAAGAATTGAGGATAAAGAAGATAAAAGAAGTAAGACGATTCATATTACAGAAAAGGGAGAACAGGCTGAGAATAGGATTTTTCAAACCATCTGTATGTATGAAAATAAGATTAAAGAAGGAATTAGTATGGAAGAAATAGATTTTTTCTTTGATATTATGTCAAAATTAAAGGCTAATCTAGAAAATATTTTGGAGGAGGATATATGATTAAGACTTTATCAAAATCTATTAGAGAATATAAAAAAGAATCTATACTGACTCCGATTGCGGTGGTTTTAGAAGTTGTATTTGAGTCTTATATACCATTTCTAATTGCAAAATTGGTAAATACTTTACAAACAGGCGCCGTAATTGAAGATGTTATAAAAAGTGGATTATTAGTCCTGCTTTTTGCAGTTTTATCCCTAGTTTTTGGGGTTTTATCTGGTAATTGGGCATCAAAAGCCTCAACAGGACTAGCTAAGAACCTAAGAGGGGATATGTTTGAGAAGATTCAAGCATTTTCATTTGAAAATATCAATAAATTCTCATCATCATCTCTTGTAACTAGGATGACCACAGACGTTACAAACGTTCAGATGTCATATATGATGATAATCAGGGGGGCTTTTAGGTTCCCGATAAACCTAATATTTTCATTTGTCATGGCCTATGTCATGGGTGGAAAGATGGCATTTATATTTTTATTTACAGCACCATTTATGGGAATTGTGTTAGTACTTATTATGAGAAAAGTAATGCCAATGTTTAGAAGGGTATTCAAGAAATACGATAAGCTAAATAAGTCTATCCAAGAAAATATCAAGGGAATAAGGGTTGTTAAATCCTTTGTACGTGAAGACTATGAAAAAGACAAGTTTGAAAATGCTGCTGAAGAATTAAAGAGAGAATTTATTGCCGCAGAAAAAATCATAGCCCTAAATGATCCAGTATTTCAATTGATGCTTAACCTTGCTATGTTTTTCGTTTTATCAGTGGGTTCATATACAGTAATTAGCACTCAGGGACAAGCCTTAAATGTAGGCCAAATGGCAGCCCTACTAACTTACTCTTTCCAAATCCTAAACTCATTGATGCTTCTTTCAATGATTTTTGTAATGATTACAATATCTCAAGAATCAGCTATTAGAATTACAGAAGTCTTAAATGAAAAGTCTGACTTGGTAAACCCAGAAAACCCTGTTATGCAAGTAAAAGATGGATCAATTTCATTTGACCATGTAAATTTTTCATATGAAGAAGATGAAAAACAGTTTGACCTAATAGATGCAAGCTTTGATATTAAATCAGGAGAAACTATAGGAATAATTGGATCTACAGGGTCATCAAAATCAACTTTAATCCAGCTTATACCAAGGCTTTATGATGTAAATGAAGGATCTGTAAAAATTGGCGGAGTCGATGTAAGAGACTACGACCTTGAGACTTTAAGAGACCAGGTAGGGCTTGTCCTACAAAAAAATGTCCTTTTCTCAGGAACTATTAAGGACAACCTAAGATGGGGTAAGCACGAAGCCACAGATGAAGAGATGATTGAGGTTTGTAAGATAGCCCAAGCTCATGACTTTATTATGTCTTTTGAAGATGGCTACGATAGCTTTATTGAACAGGGCGGTACTAACCTTTCAGGTGGCCAAAAGCAAAGAATATCTATTGCAAGATCCCTTATAAAAAGGCCGAAGATTTTGATTCTAGATGACTCTACATCAGCTGTAGATACTAAGACAGATGCCTTAATAAGAGCAGGTTTAAGGAGTTATATGCCTGAAACTACAAAACTTATCATTGCTCAAAGGATAGACTCAGTTAAAGATGCAGACAAAATCATCGTTATTAATGAGGGTCGTATCGTAGGTTTTGCTAACCATGAGGAATTGATGAAATCAAATGAAATGTATAAGGAAATCTACATTTCCCAAACAAAGGTAGGTGAAGAAAATGCATAGTAGAAGAAGTCGTACAGATAAAAAAATAAACTTTAAGAACTTAAAAAGACTTATGTCTATGCTTTTTGGAGAATCTAAGCTACTTTTAACTTTCGTGTTTATAGCGATTGTATTTTCAGCGATAACAAGGGCGATTCCTTCAATCTTTATGCAAAAGGCAATAGCTGTAGTTGATAAGTACTGGAGGGCTGGAACTTGGGTACCTGCCTTAGAAGAACTTAGATCCTTATTTATTACAATAGCCATAGTAATTGGCCTTGCCCTGCTATCAACATTTTTCTATACAAGGGCAATGGCGGTAATAACCCAAACATTTTTGAAGAACCTAAGAACAAGAATGTTTGACCTAATGCAGGACTTACCAATTGAATTTTTTGATACCAACCAACACGGAGACATCATGAGTAGGTACACTAACGATATAGATGCCCTAAGGCAGTTTATATCTGCGACCCTACCACAAACCTTGGCTTCAGTTATTTTACTTGTTTCCGTTCTAGCAATCATGCTATGGTATTCAATCTGGCTATTTCTTGTAGTTTTAGTGGGCGTATTGGTAATGTTTTATGTCACTGCTAAAATCGGTGGAAATTCAGCTAAATACTTTAGAAAGCAACAAGAATCCTTGGGTAAGGCGGAAGGGTTTGTAGAAGAAATTATGCATGGCCAAAAGGTAGTAAAGGTATTTAACCAAGAAGAACAAGTCGTAGAAAGATTTAACGATTTAAATAATAAACTATATAATGACTCAAGGTCAGCAAACTCATTTGCTAATATCTTGATGCCGATAATGTTTAACCTTGGAAATATCATTTATGTAATGGTTGCAATTGTGGGAGCCATAATGGTTATTAATAAAACTCCAAACCTTTCTATATCAGGCTCCTTGATGTCAATAAGCATTGTAGTTCCATTTTTGAATATGACAAAGCAATTCGCAGGTAACCTTGGAATGCTTTCCAACCAAATAAACTCTGTAGCCATGGCGACAGCTGCTGCGGAAAGAATTTTTGAAGTTTTAGACAAGGAACCTGAAGAAGACAAGGGTAAGATTAGCTTGGTTAGAGTTATTAAAAAAGATGACCAACTAATAGAACATGATACCTATACAGGTCATTGGGCTTGGAAGATTAAAAATGAAGATGGTACTTTCTCCTATACTGAATTAAAGGGAGAGGTAATCCTAGACCATGTAAACTTTGGATATGTAGAAGATACACTTGTATTAAAGGATATTAGCCTATTTGCTAAGCCTGGACAAAAAGTAGCCTTTGTAGGTGCTACTGGGGCAGGAAAAACTACTATCACAAACCTTATAAATAGGTTCTATGATATCAATAGTGGAACTATCACATATGATGGCATAGATATAAAGAAGATTAAAAAGTCTGATTTAAGAAGGTCCATGGGCCTTGTACTTCAAGACACCAACCTATTTAGCGGTAGTGTTATGGACAATATTCGTTATGGTAACCTTGAAGCAACAGATGAGCAATGTAAGGCTGCTGCACGACTTACAGGGGCACACTCATTTATCTCTAGACTTCCAGAAGGCTACGATACCTATATAGATGGCAACAATGACTCCCTATCACAAGGTCAAAGACAGCTTGTGTCAATAGCTAGGGCTGCTGTAGCCGACCCACCAGTAATGGTCTTAGACGAAGCTACTTCCTCAATTGATACAAGAACAGAGTCTATAGTTCAAAAGGGTATGGATTCACTTATGATGGGAAGGACGGTCTTTGTAATTGCCCACAGGCTTTCAACTATCAGAAACTCAGATGTAATCATGTTACTTGACCATGGCCGAATTATCGAAAGGGGTAACCATGAAGAGCTAATGGCTAAAAAAGGCAGGTATTATGAGCTTTACACTGGAGGCTTTGAACTAGATTAAACTTTTTAAGTGCTAGAAATCTATATCATGGCAAATGCTTTGATAAAGATTATCCTGGCACTTTTTATTTTTCTAAGATAAATATTATAATAAGATAAATACTAAAATCATAATATTAGAATAAGTTTTTAGGGGTATAAAATATGAATCCATTTGTAATCGATAAAAAAGCTAGGGCGGTAATATTAAGCTATAAGGCAGAAAAAAAACTTATAGACTATATCGAAGATTTAGGAATAAAAATAATTTTTTCAACAAGGGCAAATGTTGACCCTAGAATTGATGACCACCCAGATATCCAACTACACCCAATAACTCATAAGAAATTCATAGTAGCTCCAGAGCTTTTCGCCTATTATAAAAAAGAGTTGAGCCCATATGGGATAGAGCTACTTTCAGGCTCAAGCTATCTAGGAAAAACCTATCCTGATGACTGCCCATATAATATTTCAAGGCTTGGTAGATACTATATTACTAAAGAAGGTGCCTGTGACAAGACCTTAGAAGCTGAACTAAAAAAACTAGGCTTAGAGCCAATCTTTCAAAAACAAGCCTATGCAAAATGTTCCAGTATAAATTTTCAAGATTTTGTCATAACTTGTGACAAATCAATCTTGAATGCCTTAAAAAATAAAAATATAGAGACCCATTACATTTCCAATGAAAAAATAATCTTAGAAGGCTTTAATATTGGATTTTTGGGTGGTTCTTGTGGTATTATAGATAACAAGAAAATCCTCTTTTCAGGCGATGTCAGCTTGTTGAAGGATTTTAATATTTTGAAGAAGATTTTACAAGAAAAAGAAATTGAAATACTTTACCCAAGGGATTTAAAACTTACAGATATTGGGTCAATTATTCCAATTGTTTAGGAGGAATTATGGCAGATATAGTACAACCGTCAATACTTCCTGGTTTTATAGAATTACTTCCAGAAGACCAAAAGAGTTTTGACAGATTGAAAAATATCATAGAAAAAAACTTTAAGAATTATGGATTTGTCAACCTTGACACCCCACTAATTGAAAAAGAAGAAATCCTTTTATCAAAGGGTGGTGGAGAAACATCCAAGCAAATATACAGGATAGATAAGGAATCAACGCCTCAAGCCTTGAGGTTTGATTTGACGGTTAGCTTAGCTAGGTTTGTTGCCATGAATTCCCATAATTTAGCATTTCCTTTTAGACGTTATCAAATTGGTAAGGTTTATAGGGGAGAGAGAAATCAAAAGGGAAGATACAGGGAGTTTTACCAATGCGATATTGATATAGTTGGCCAAGATAAGTTAAGCCTTTACAATGATGCTGAAATTCCCCTAGTAATCTACAAGATTTTTTCTGAAATAGGTTTTAAGGACTTAACCTTCCATATAAACAACAGAAGATTGCTTAATGGTTTTTTTGATTCTATTGGCATTATCGATAAGGAAGGTGCCCTACGAACGATTGATAAACTTCAAAAAATAGGATTAGAAAAAACGACGCAAGAGTTAAAGAAGCTTGGTCTTGATGACAGTCAAGTCGAAAAAATCTTTAGCTTTTTAGATTTATCAAAGGAAGATACTATCAAAAAACTAGAAGCCTTAGAAATAGACCATGAAGAATTCATACTAGGCAGGGATGAACTTGTTAAGGTTTATGGATATATGCTTGAATTTGGCATTCCTAAGGAAAATATCGCTATTGACCTATCCATAACAAGAGGTCTTGACTACTACACAGGTACAGTTTATGAAACCTTCTTAAATGGATATGAAAGTATTGGGTCAGTTTGCTCAGGTGGTAGATATGATGATTTAGCAAATAACTTTACCAAATCCCACCACCCAGGTATAGGAGTTTCAATCGGCCTTTCAAGGCTTTACTACCAACTTAAGGAGGCAGGTCTTTTAGAAGGTTCTAAAGAAGGCTATGTTGACGTTTTAGCTATTCCTATGGGAGATGACGATATAAGCTACTGTTTCTCAGTGGTTGAAGACTTGAGAAAAGCAGGCATTATTTCACAAGTCTACTTTGAAAATGCTAAATTAAAAAAGAAGTTTTCTTATGCTGACAAAATCGATGCTAAATACGCAATAGTCGTAGGTGGAAATGAAAGGGAAGAAGGTAAGCTTTCTCTTAGAAATCTAAAGACTGGTCAGCAAGATTTAATAAATAAAGAAGAATTAATAGATATATTAAAGAGGTAAATTATGAAAATTACTTTTCCAAATGGAGATTATAAAGAATTTGAAGAAAATATTGAATTGATGGAAATTGCAAAGTCTATTTCAGATGGCTTGGCAAGGTCAGTTGTAGGTGCCCTAGTAAATGGTAAACTTATGGGCCTTCAAGAAAGGGTTTCAGAAGATAGCCTTGTAAAGTTTGTGAAGTTTGAAGATAAGGAAGGCAAGGAAGTATTTTGGCATACAACTTCCCACCTTATGGCAGCTGCAATCCAAGAACTTTTCCCTGGCACACTTTTTGCTATAGGACCAGCAATTGATAATGGATTTTACTATGACATAGATAGCGACCATCAATTCGTTCCTGAAGACTTAGAAGCTATCGAAAAGAAGATGAAAGAAATTGCTAAAAAGGACCACCTTGTTGTTAGAAAGCCAATTTCTAGACAAGAAGCACTAAAATACTTTGAAGAAAGAAAAGATGTCTATAAGGTAGAATTGATTACAGACCTTCCAGAAGATGCAGAAATATCCCTTTATGAGCTAGGAGATTTTGTAGACTTATGTAAGGGACCACACCTATATAGCACAAAGAAGATTAAGGCAGTAAAACTTACATCAATAGCAGGTGCCTACTGGAGAGGAAATGAAAATAACAAGATGCTTCAAAGAATCTATGGCATTTCCTTTGAAAAACAAAAAGAACTAGATGAATATCTTCAAATGATTGAAGAAGCAAAGAAAAGGGACCACAGAAAGCTTGGTAAGGAATTAGAACTATTCCTACTTAAAGAAGAGGGACCAGGATTTCCATTCTACCTACCAAATGGTATGATAATCAAAAATGAATTGGAAGAATTCTGGAGACAGCTTCACGTAAGAGAAGGTTATGGGGAAATAAAGACCCCACTAATCTTAAATAAGCAACTTTGGCTAACTTCAGGACATTGGGATCATTACAAGGAAAATATGTATACAACCATCATTGATGATGAAGACTATGCGATTAAGCCTATGAACTGTCCGGGTTCAATGTTAGTTTATGGTTCAAAGCCTCACTCTTATAGGGATCTTCCTCTAAGACTTTGTGAGTTAGGTTTTGTACACAGACACGAACTATCTGGAGCCCTACATGGTCTTTTTAGGGTTAGAGCCTTTACTCAAGATGATGCCCACATCTTCATGCTTCCTTCACAAATAAAGGATGAAATTACCGGAGTAATGAGACTTGCAGATGAAATTTATTCAACATTTGGATTTAAATACAAGGTATTTATCTCAACCCAACCAGAAGATTCAATGGGATCAAAGGAAGATTGGGATAGGGCAACTCAAGCCCTAATTGATGCAGTTGAATCAATGGGTATAGAATACACAATCAATGAAGGTGACGGTGCATTTTACGGTCCAAAGATTGATATTCAACTTCTTGACTCAATGCAAAGACCATGGCAATGCGGTACCATCCAACTTGACTTCCAAATGCCAGAAAGATTTGATTTAACATATATAGATGAAAATAACGAAAAGAAAAGACCGGTTATGGTTCATAGAGCCCTATTTGGATCTATGGAAAGGTTCTTAGGAATCCTAATTGAACACTACGCTGGAAACTTCCCTCTATGGTTAGCTCCAGTTCAAGCAACTCTAATCCCTGTAAGCCTTGAACACCACCTAGAAAAAGTTGCTGAAATAGAAAAGAGACTTAAAGACCTAGGACTTAGAGTTCGCCTAGATGCTAGGGAAGAAAAAATGGGCAAGAAGATCAGGGACTCCCAAGTATCAAAGATACCTTTCCAACTAGTATTTGGAGATAAGGAATTAGAAGAAGGTAAAGTTACCGTAAGAAGATATGGGGAACAAAAGACAGAAACCATGTCCCTAGAAGACTTTATCGAAATGGCACAAGACAAGATCGAAAATAGAAAATAGGTCTTGAAATCAAACATGCCTTTATGTTAAGATATTAAAGCGGCTCGAAAAAGCCGCTATAACTGCTCTCTTAGCTCAGTAGGTAGAGCGCATCCATGGTAAGGATGAGGTCGCGGGTTCGATTCCCGCAGTGAGCTCCAATAGAATCAATTTGTGAAAGGCTTGAAATCAATGGTTTCAGGCCTTTTGTGCTATATGCTAAAAATA
>CAYFNZ010000025.1:0-17499 GCA_964344625.1 uncultured Peptoniphilaceae bacterium
CCACTCAAAATAGCTTACTGTTACTCCACCTGAATTCGCAAGTATATCAGGGACTACTAATATATTCTTCTTCATTAAAATCTCATCAGCCAAATAACTCACCGGTCCGTTGGCAGCTTCTACAATAGCCTTGGCATTTATGAGATTGGCATTTTTTTCATCAATTACATCTTCTAAGGCAGCTGGAATCATTATATCTACATCTAACTCCCAGAAACTTGAAATATCAATGCACTCAACACCAGGGAATTTTCTTAAGTCTTTTTCGTTTTTAGTGAATTCCATTAATTTAGGTATATCAATTCCGTCTTTTGAGTAAATTGCAAATTCAAAATTATCAAGGTGTCCAGCCACAGCTACCACTTTTACCCCTTGCTTATATAAACTCAAACAAGAAAATGAGCCTACATTGCCGAAACCTTGAACTGCAACCTTGGCATTTTCCTTATTAATATTCATTTTTTCTAAAAGCTTTAGAGATATTCTTGCGACCCCAAATCCTGTTGCCTCTACCCTACCCAATGAGCCTCCTAGGGCTAAAGGCTTACCTGTTACTATGGCATTTGAAGTAGATGATGTTATTTTTTTATATTGGTCAACAATTATTGCCATCGTATCGCCATTTGTGTTAACATCTGGCGCCATTATATCCTTTTTCTCGCCGATGCAATCGTAAATCTGATTAATAAATTGTCTAGTAAGCCTCTCTTTTTCGGAATCAGATAATTCTTTTACGTCCACGACAATTCCACCTTTGCCTCCTCCAAATGGAAGTCCAACTACACGGCATTTTAGAGTCATCCAAATTGATAGGGCAATTACCTCTTCTTTTGTAACATTTTGGTGGTATCTTAGGCCGCCCTTGTAGGGACCATAATAATTATTGTGCTGAGACCTATAGGCCTTAAATACCTTTGTGCTACCATCATCCATCAAGACAGGCAGGTTTACTTCTATGATCCTTTGGGGCTTAGAGATAAGATTGTAAAAATCATCCCCAAATCCTAAGCTATCGCATGCTTCTTTTAAATTTCTTTCTAAACCATTTAATATACCTAGCATATTTTCTCCTATTTTATTACTAGTTCCACAAAATTTCTGGATATATTTTTTTATCTATCATTTCTTTGAATTCTTTTCTTGCCAAGTCCAAATCTTCTTGGTAAGTAATTCCTATCCACCTATCATTTGTTTCAAGTATCTTTATTTCAGCTAAATCTTTTTTAAGCATTTCATCAACCATAGTTGGTAGGACATATTCACAGGTATCAAGTTCATCCATATGAGCCTTAAGATAATCTTCAAAGGATTTTTCAACATAGGCTAATAAATCTGGAAAGCCTGCCCATGTATTCATAGAAACAAGGCTATCTTCATTAAGGATATCATCTGAAAGGCCAGATTCATTTACTATCTTTCCATCCCTTCTAATTATGCCCCTAGTTTCAATTATAGACTCTAAGTGGCCCTTGTGGTCAGGAATCGAAACTCCCCTAGTCACAGTACCATTTTCACTTAAGGTATTTACTAGCTTATATCCACACATAGCCATTACATACTTGTCTTCTTTTTCCTTATTTTCGTCTAGGAACTTACTCATCATGGAAAATGCTTCTTTGCCGTAATAGTCATCAGCATTGATTACTAAAAACGGTCCATCTATTTGGTCTTTAGCGGCTAAAAGGGCATGTACTGTACCCAAAGGTTTTTTTCTTCCTTCAGGTGGGGTTATCCCGCCTGGAAGCTTATCTATTTCTTGATAAGCATAGGCTATATCTACATATTTAGAAATCCTGTCGCCTATAACTTCTTTAAAATCTTTTTCTATATCTTTTCTAATAATAAAAACTACTTTTTCAAAGCCACTGTTGATTGCATCAAAAACTGAAAAATCTATGATAGTTTCATCATTGTTGGTCATCTTAGCAAGTTGCTTGATACCAGCACCATACCTTGATCCGATACCAGCTGCCATTATTACAAGTGTTTTTTTCATGTTTTCTCCTTATAAATTAGTTAATTATTGATATTGTAACATTAATCATTAAGAAAATAAAAAAATATTATTAATTTTTATAAACGATTTGTAGTATAATATACCAGTAAAAAATATATAGCCTATTGTTTTTATGAACAATTTAGATTAAAGGAGTTGTTATGAGATTTAAATGTCTTATTCTCGACCATGATGATACAGTTGTAGATAGCACAAAAAGCGTCAATTATGTTTCATTTTCTGAAGTCTTATCTAAAATCAGGCCAGATGTGAAAATAAGTTTAGACGAATTTTATAAATTAAATTTTGACCCAGGTTTTATGGCCCTATGTTTCGATGTCCTAAAATTCAGTCAAGAAGAAATGGATTTTCAAGTAGACCATTGGAAAGAATTTATTAGCAGACACAATCCTAATGTCTTTGCTGGTATGAAGGACTTACTATGGGATTATGTTAATCTGGGCGGTAAGATATTCGTAGTGTCACATTCAACAGAAAAAGATATTATCAGGCACTACAAGTACCACGGGCTCCCAAGTCCAGAAAAAGTCTATGGTTGGGAATATGAAGAAGCTAAGAGAAAGCCTAATATCTGGCCTATTGAAGATATAATTAGTAACTATGGTTTTGACAGGGATGAAATGCTTATGGTCGATGATTTAAAGCCTGGCAAAATCATGGCTGATAACTCTGGAATAAATTTTGCAGCAGCAGGCTGGGCCCACAATATTCCTGAAATAGTAAGTTACATGAGAAACGAAGTAAGCTATTACTGCGACAATATAGATGATTTAAGAAAAATAATACTGAAATAACAAGGTCCTTCTGTTGAGCTAAGTCAAATAAAGCTCTCAGAAGGACTTTTTTCTTGTTTTTGTTTTTTTGTTTTATTATAATAAGGATGTTAGTTACGTTGTTTTAACAACTTAAAAATACTTTGAGAGGAAATTTCATGATTGATCCAAAATTATTAAAAGATGCTGAACTTTTTTCCGATTTAACTGGACCTGAGATTATGGCCCTACAAAATTGTATGAATTTCGATTTAAAAACTTATGAGAAAGACGAGATTATCTTACATAATGGGGATTTAATTTCTTCCCTAGGCCTAGTTGTTGAAGGAAGTGTAATGGCTGAAAGATATGATTTTTGGGGTAATAAAAACCTTTGGCAACTAATCGAGAAAAATGATATCTTTGCCGAAAGCTTTGCCGCTATAAAAGGACAAGAATTATATTTTAATATCATAGCAAAAAGCGATTGTAAAATTGTATTTATAGAAACATCAAAGATTATTAGAACCTGCTCTAAGGCTTGTGGATTTCACACAAAATTTATAGCTAATCTACTTCAAATTTTAGCTAGAAAAAATATAAATTTATCCAATAAAATAATTCATACCTCTGAAAAGTCAATCCGTTCAAGAGTTATGAATTACTTATCTGACCAGGCTTTCAAAAATAAAAGCCAGACATTTACCATCCCCTTTAACAGGCAAGAAATGGCCGATTACCTGCTTGTAGATAGGTCAGCCCTATCAAAAGAGCTAAGTAAAATGAAAGAGGATGGCTTAATAGACTATTGGAAAAACCAATTTAGTCTGAAAAACTAAGAAATGTCTGAAAAGCCTATTTATTTGATTTTTCGATAAATTGTCTAAATAGATTATTCATCCTGGAGTCAACCTCAAATAGCATTTCAGGATGGAATTGGACTCCTAACATATAGTCGTATGACTTATGTTCTACAGCTTCGATTACTCCATCTTTAGCCCTTGCTACAACCCTTAAGTCCTTGGACAAGTCCTTTAGGACTTGATGGTGGAAGGTATTTACCAAGATATTTTTTTCTCCAATAGCCTGATATAGTTTGGAATCTTCTTCTATTTCTATAGAATGGGTCCCGATTTTAGGTCCATCTATTTGGTTATGCTTGATATAGATATCTTTATTATAAGAAACATCCTGATACAAGGTCCCTCCAAAATAGACATTCATCATTTGAAAGCCCCTGCATATGCCTAGTATAGGTATATTTTTCTCAATAGCATATTTGAATAATAGCCTATCGAAGGTATCCCTTGCAGGTAGGGTTTCTTCTAATTTCATCAAGGGTTCTTCATTGTAGCAAGTTGGACTAATGTCATGGCCGCCAGTTATTATAAGGCCATCTAGGAGGGCAACCTGTTTTTTTATAACTTCTTCATCTTCACTAACTGGAAGTATGAAGGGTACACCCCCATTGGTGACTACCGCCCTTACATAGTCTTCATTTGTAAATGCTCTAAGATATCCTGAAAAGCTCTTTCCCTTATGGGTTAAAAGAGAGCCTGATAATCCTATAATTGGTTTTGACATAAGCACCTCTCAATCATTTTTAACTTCAACATATTCATTAGACCTAGTCCAATAAATGTATTTCTCTTTTACTTCTTTGCCTGTTGCCTTGCTTAGGCCATGTTCATAAAGTCTTAGCTGTTTGTTATAAGCAGAGCTTTCTTTCATGCGACCCGTCTTAAAATCTATAATTACAAGCTTTCCATCATCCTCTTCAAAAAACATGTCTATCTGGCCATCAACCAAGAATTTCCCATCCCTATCCTTATACATCATGGTAAATGCTTCTTCTCTATAGACTTTTTTTGCTGCTAGAACTCTTTTACCCAAAGTTGATTGATAAAAATAGATTATTGATGATTTATCAATTAAAGCTACTTCCTCTTCTTTCAATTTATCCTCAAATAATAACCTATATAGCTCATCATCAAGACTTTTTTCATCATATTCTCTAACTGGTAAAACTTGAAAGGCAAAATGTGTTGCCGTACCTATATCCTTTGCATAAACCTTTTTTTCACCTAGTAAAAATTCTGGTTTATCAAAATCAAGCTGACTAATAGGTTCCTTATTAATTCTTTCAAAGTCTTTAAATTCCATATCCCTATTATCATTTTGACTAGATAATTGTGATACTGTCTTTTTTATTGGACTTAGGGTCTTTGACTTAAATGGATATGAAAAATCTAAAAATGAAAACTTTATATCTTCAGCCTCTTTTTTAGAGTCTTTCTCTTTGACATCTGCCTTAACATTTTCCCTATCTACTTCATTTACTTGGTATCCAAGGCTTGTCATTTTTTCCTTTAGAATATCAACTTTTTTATATAAATTAAGGTCCAATTTTAATTTTGAATCCTTGAGCCTATCTGTCCAGGTAGCAAAGTTTATATTATTTTCATTCTTGAAGGCTTCTGATATCTTATCTCCCAAAACTATTGAAGTAATCCACTCTATTGGACTATCCATAGACTTATAGTTATTATCGAGCTTTTCAAAAAAATCTCCCTTAACTTCTGAAAAAATAATCACCTGGTGTCTTGCCCTGGTCAAGGCCACATATTGGAGCCTAATTTCTTCTGAAAGCAGCTCTGATTCTTTCATCCAGGCAATTTGATCAAAAAAGAGATTGGAATCAAAAGTATCTGTATTTGGGTTATAGGTTTTTAAGGCCATCTTAAAATCATTATGGTAGATTATCTTACTTTTAAGATCCATCTTATTAAATCTTTTTTCAGTATTAGCTATTATTACATTGTCTATTTGTAGCCCCTTTGACTTGTGAATAGTCATAATTCTGACTACATCATCTTCCTCAGAAAGTTCAGCTCCTGGCTCTAAGTCCCCTGCTGATTTTTGCATAAGCCTATCAACGTGATTTAAGAAGTTAAATAGGCCTGGCTGAGCTGTTTGTTGGTAGTCCTTTATTTCTTCTATAAAGGCTATAACATTATCAAGTTTGGCCTTGCCATTAAAGCTTGAAAGAAGATAGGTCATAAATCCACTATCAATTAACACAAACCAAGCAAAGTCATATAGGGACATGGTTTTTTCGATATTTCTATATTTTTCAAGTTTGTCTTTATACTTGTTTATTTTCTCTACTAATTCTTTATTTGCATCTAGTCTTTGGTCGTATGAATAAAAAGATTTATAAAAAGACTTGTCATCTTCTGATTCCCTTAAGATTGCCAAATCACTTTCACTCATACCACCTATAACAGATACTAAGGCGGAAAGAAGAATCAAGTCCTTCTTATCATTGTCTATAGCCTTTAGGATATTGATAAATTCACTTACCTCAAGGTCTGAATAGGATAGGTCTTTAGAATCCGTATAGTAAGGTATGTCAAAGATTTCTAGGTATTCACAAATATCTGGAATCATCTGTTTATTTCTTAATAGAATTGCAAAGCTCTTGGCTTTAAATCCTTGCTCCATCATATCCTTTATCTTTTTTGCAATCATATAAGGTTGGTTGGACTCTCTCTCAAGCTCTATATAAGTATTTTGGTCAAGATTTTTTCTATAGTCTTCTGTAATTTCATCTGTAACTATATAATTTATCTCAACAGGAGTTAGGTTTTCTATCTTTTCTTCAAACCTCTTATCAGGGATTCCAGCATTTAACCTGTGGGCTGGGTCCTTATAGTCAATTTCGCCAAGTTTTTTTGTCATCAGCTCATCAAATATAAAATTTGTAAAATCGAGGATTTCTGGCCTTGACCTAAAGTTTTTTGATAGCTCAACCGCCTTGTCATAGGGACTTTCTCCCGACCTATATGACTTATATCTTTCGTTAAAAATACTTGGATCTGCCAGCCTAAATTTATAGATTGATTGCTTTATATCACCTACAAAAAATAAGTTGTCCTCTCTTTTTATCTTCTCAACAATCCAATTTTGAATTTGATTGGCATCTTGGTATTCATCAAAAAAGATATATTTATACTTTTTTCTTAATTCATCAGCTACACTATCATCTTTTAGAAGTTGTATCATTAGGTGCTCAGCATCAGAAAAGTCAATTCCATCCTTATTTTGTTTCTTCAAGGCGAATAAGGCATGATACCTTATTAAGATCCTCTCGATAATCGAGATAAATTTATATTGTATACTTTCTATTTTTACAGTTTCGTCCAGGTCAAAGTTAACAAGGCCTTCTAATTTATTTTTTGCGTCTTTGAATTTATTTCTCAAATCTTTGAACTCACTAAAAATAAGGTCATCATATTGATCCTTATCTTTTTTAGGTATTGACTTCATCCTAGCAAAAGTAGTTGTGGACAAAATATCTACCAAGCCATGGTAGTCCTTGTCTTCATGATATTTTTTAATATTAGCAAAAATGCTTTTTCCTTCATCAACATAGGTGCTTACAAATTCTGGAAGATCATTGGCATCAGCAAAAGATCTAAGATGGGCTAGACAGGTTTGAATATCTTCTATTCCGTCATTTATTGCTAAATCTAAGTAGGACATGTACTCCTGAAACTTTTCTTCCCTAAAACCTTGGTCCTCTAGATCATAGTCATCATGGATATAAGTATTTTTTACATTCTCTAGCCAAACAAACGGCTCGATTTGAGACATTATAAAATTATAGATAGCCATGAGCATTATTTTTAAGGACTCATCGTCTTTAAGTCCAGAATAATCAAAAAGAAAATCGAAAAAATCCTGGTCTTCTTTTTCATAAAGTTCTTGGAAGGTTTGATCCATGGCCTCCCAAGAAAGGACCTTTAAGCTTGCTTGATTAAGGATTTTAAACTCTGGATTAATATCAAGCTTTTGAAAGTATGCCCTAATCGTATTGATACAAAAAGAGTGCATGGTTGAAATTTGAGCATTTGTTACCTTGTTGAGCTGGTCAATTAAAAACTTTTTGTCTTTAATCCCCTCTTCTTCAATTTTTTCACCCAATTTTTTCTTAATCCTATCCTTCATTTCTTGGGCGGCCTTATTGGTGAAAGTAACGACCAAAACATCTTCTATGTCTGTCCTTTGACCAGTATACTCAATTTTTGCTCCCAACTTGTCCGGGTCCATAGATTCAAGTCCCCTAAGCTTTAAGATTATTCTTTCAACCAGAATATCCGTCTTGCCTGCTCCTGCTTGGGCGGAAACTATTATATTTTTATTTTTTGTATAAACAGCCTTTTTCTGTTCGTCTGTAAGCTCATATTTATTCATGGTTAACTCCTAGGATTTCAAGTAATTCCTCTTTAGATAAGGCTTTAAGGTTTCTATAATTATTATTCTTAAACTTACATATGGTTTTATATGGACAATAACCACACGGACTCTGATCATTAAGCCTATATGGTTTAGCTTCAATATCCCCTGATTTTATCTCGTGAATGCTATTTTTTATTATTTGATTAGATCTTTCAAAGATATTTTCAAAGGCATTTTCCCCGATTATATTTGTCTGCTTCCTGTAGTCTTTTAATCTCGTGTCAATATAAACCAGGCTTGAATTTGGTCTGGAATCTTCCATAAAGCTAGAATCACTCCTTGAAAGAACAAGAGGATTATCTATTAAAATCCCATCTAACCTGTGCTTATTCATCACTGCTGTCTCCAAGTTTTTATCTTGACCTAGGCTTCTAAACTTATGATTAAGCTTCATGTAAAATGCTCCCAGGGGACTTGCATCTTGGATTCTTGTAACAGTATATAGGTAAACCATCAATTGAAGGTCTAGACCGTAGTAGAGTCTTAATAGGTCAAACTTCTTGTTGCCGGTTTTATAGTCTATGACCCTAAAGTATTTTCTTCCATCAACCTCGTATTGGTCAACCCTATCTATAATCCCCTTCATGTCATAAATTTTGCCATCAACTTCATATTCTAGTCCTGGAAACAAGGCGTAGCTATCCTTGCTATATAGGGCTTCAGTAAAGGTCTTATCCGGCATCATCATCTTGTATTGCTTGTTTAGCGCATACAATGACACTCCAAGCATGGACTTTAGATTTCCTATATAGAATTTATTCTTTGCATCTTCTAATTGGTATTGGGAAATATTTTCTAAAACAGCTTGGTCAAGGTCTTCATTTATGACATCTTCGAGCTCTTCTAGACTTTCAAAATCATTTTGTGCATACTTAGTGATAAATAAATCAGCAGACTTGTGGGCAATATTTCCAAAACTCAAGGGGTCCATGTTAAAGCTATCATCCTGTCTAGGCCTTAGGCCATAAGAAATAAAATGCTTATATGGGCAGCTAACAAATTGTTCAATCTGACTGATGCTTAATCTCTTATCATCAGGAAATGCAAATTGTCTTGCATTTTCACTAAGCCTTGATTCTTGAGAAAGATACTTATCCCTAAGTCTAATTGAAGCAGCAATATTTTCATAGCTTTTATATCCTGAAATCTTGTCAATTAAGTCCAAGCAAAATTCTTTTTCCTCAGAGCTTATTTTTTTATCATTCAATATTCTTCTATAAGTCATAGGCAGATAATAGCTTAACTTTGATTTTGAATAAACATAATCCCTATAGTCATCATTATTTAGCCTGTAATTTTCGTTCTTAATTAAAGGCTTGATATAGGACAAGATGCTGGCTTCTTCCATGGCATTGTTGGACGAATTTACAAGGGAATAGCTAAAGCAAAGCTTAGAATTAGCTTTAGAAATAGCATTGTAAAGGGCAAATATATCCTTGTCTGCAAATTTTTTTCTGGTATTTTCAATTTCTATGCCACAGTCTATCAAAGAGTTTTTTTCTTCTTCTATTAAAAGGTCTGCACTTGTATGGGCCTTAGGGAAAAAGATATTTGTCATGCCTAGGACATACAATTTTTCAATCTGATTGAACCTTGACCTATCTAGGTCCCCAACCACCACCTGGTCCTTGCTAGGTGGGACAATGCCTATCTTTATATCTGACATGGCTTCTTCAAGGTAATTTGAAAAGTCTTCAAAACTAATTAAAAGTTTCTCATCCACCTTGGAAAAATCGTCTAAGATACTTATAAATTTATTCCAAATAAGCCTATTTTCTTCAATTATGTCATTTTTTTCTACTTCGGATAATTTTTCTTCAAATTGTTTTATCCTTAAAAGGGCATTTTCTAAGCTTATAAAGTTATAAATCTTTTTGCAATAGGACATAAGACTGTCCTTTTTATTTCTACGATTTGTGATCTCTTGTATGGATGAGCCAAAATCTGAAATTGACTTTATAAATATGTTTCTAATCCTATTTGAGATTTCAAAGTTTTCCCTGTCCTCTTCTTCATATTTTTTATTCTTGTTTAATTTCTTTTGGTCAAAATCAAAATACTTGTCCTGGAAAATCATGTTGCCAATTATTCGTCTTTGAGCTAAAAAATTTTGAAAGATGTTGAGTTCGTATTGATCTAGCTCAAAAAATGAATGTTTTAGATATGAAACTATATAGTCATGGCTGAAATTAGAGCCTAACAAGGCTACTGCTGATTTAATGTATTTTGCAATTGGATTTTCTAAAAGATCCCTGTGGGTGTCCATAAAAAAAGAAATTCCATTTAGGTTAAATTGCCTTTTTATCTTGTCATAGTATTCATCTGTATCAGTAACAAGAACGGCTATATTGTTATACCTAAGCTTATTTAGATAAATATCCTTGTTGATATTTATAGCAAGCATTTCACATTCTTCTTCAGTATTTTTGTACCTATTGATATGAATGTCGGACAAGGCCTTATTTTCATCAAGTTTTCCTGGCTTCTTATATGAAAAAATATTCCTTAATAAGTAGTCTATTTGAGGATTCTCATGATCATCATTTTCTAGGATCTCAAATTCTAAATTCATATCATCCATAGCCTTTATAAAGCTTTTTGATACTTCAAAAACTTGTCCGTCATCAAGGCTTGCTTCACTAGGGGCGTTTGAATCCAAACTAGTTAAAAGTCTTTTGTCTATTGTGACGTTAATGGTAAGCTTATTTGATTTCCTATCCAGTTCTTTAATAAATTCTAGCTCTTGTTTTGACATGCTAGAAAAAAGATCTACATAAAAGCTAATTTCCCTATAGTCTTCCATAAACTTTATTTTTTCTATGGCAAGATTTGTCCTATCATGGCTATCATAGGCTGACTTGTCAACAAGGTCTTGATAGGTTTTATAGATAAGTTGAATATCTCTAAGTTTATCCTTTAGCTCTTGCTTGTATGATGCTTGTTCATTGATATTTAAGAGCAAGTCTGGAGTGATTAAATTAGACTTAAGCACTTTTATAAAATCCAGGATTAATTCAGAAAAACCTTCTTTATTTAAAGATTTATCATAGACCTTAATTTGGTCCTTAACCTGATTTAGGGCAATTTTTAAGATTAATTTTTGAGAGGCTTCACTTAGAAAATTAAGCTTTAAGCCCCCCTGTTTTAAAAGTATTTCATTTATAATAGACCTAAAGCTTTTTACCTTTAGGTCTATAGTTGATTCAAATTTAAAATATTCAAATACATCTAACTCTGTACTCAAAGTAGATTGTTCTGGAACTATAAGGTAGACCCTCTTATTATTTTCTAGGTCCTGTCTTATATATTCGAACATTTTATTTTTATTAGAAAGAGAATTTCTTGATGCTATTAATTTCATCATTTTACTCCATTAAATTACAAGTTTTGCCGCTCCATATATACCTGCATCATTGCCTAGACTAGCAAGTAAGAATTTCATATCCTTCATGGTTGGGAAGCATAAATTCTTAAATTCTTTTTGGATACCATTTATTAAAACTTCCCCTGAGTTTGATACTCCTCCACCAATTACAAAGGCTTGAGGATCTATTATGGCGCTGATAATTGCAAGCCCCCTTGCAAGGTGGAAGTAGTATTCTTCAACTACTTGGGTTGCAATCTTATCCTTATTTTTATAGGCTTCAAAAATATCTTTTGCTAGAAAGCCGTCAATATCTCTTAAAACAGATTCTTCATCGTTCCTAAATAGGTGGTCATTAGCTAAGGACTCTAAACCAGTAGCAGATGCCACTTGTTCAAAACACCTATGTCCACCACAACCACATGTTCTAGTAAGGGCATTTTCCAAAAATGGCATATGACCTATTTCTCCACCGGCTCCTGAATTTCCAGAAATTATTTTTCCATCGACAATTATTCCGCCGCCAACACCAGTTCCAAGAGTTACCATAACTATGCTGTCAAAGTCCTTAGCCGCTCCCTGCCAAGCTTCACCTAAGGCCGCCACATTGGCATCATTTTCAACAAGCACCTTATAAGGAAGTTTTTCTGCAAAATATCCCTTTACATCGACCCTTCCCCATCCTAGATTAACTGCAGTTTGAACGATAGACTTATTTAAAATCGCCCCCGGAATGCCAAGACCAATCCCTAAAAGATTGTCTTCATTTAGTTCATGTTTATCTATGATTTTTAATAGGTGTTCATAGATATCATCTAATATATGTTTTCCTTCGTCTTCAACTCTTGTAACAATATTTGATTTATCTAAAAGCTTACCTTGATCATTAAATAAGCCAAATTTCACACTTCTTCCACCTACATCTACACCAATTGCAAACTTTTCCATCCTTTGCCTCCTCGACATATGTATTTTCTATTGATGATATTATATCATATTTATTTCTTCTGCTGTATAAACTAGACTTTGTAAAAAAACAAGTCACCTAAATTTGCTATTGAATTTTACTAACTTTTAGGCTATACTTACAAAGTATTTTATTTAATAAAAGTGTTTTACTTGGCACCCACTTTAAAAATCAAGGTATGCCTTTAACATGGCATTTTTTTGTGCCAAAAAAGGAGAAAATATGAAAAAATTAAACACTTCTATGCTTGTTAAACAAGCTTTAATCGCTGCAGTTTATTTTACGTTAACAATTACTCTAAGCAATTTTTCTTATGGACCTGTACAATTTAGGTACACAGAGGTTTTAAATCTATTAGCATTTTTTAACCCAATCCACTCAATTGGAGTAACTGTTGGAGCATTTTTAGCAAACCTTTTATCTCCATTTGGCTTGTATGATGTAATCTTCGGAACATTACACACTGCTATTTCTCTATTCTTTATATCAAAAAGTAAGAATATAATCATAGCAAGCTTGTGGCCAATGGTATTTTCATTTATTATAGGTTTCGAACTAAGCACCCTGGCTGGTATCGGCGCTTTTATTCCAATGACAGGATCTGTAATGCTATCTGAATTTATCATCATGAGCCTACTTGCAGTTCCATTGTTTAAAATCTTAGAAAAAAATCCAGCCTTCCTGAAGGCTATAGAAGCTAATCAAAATATTATGAAGACATATTAGTATATTCATTAGACAGAAAAAAGGAGCCCTTAGGCTCCTTTTGCGTTTTGCACCGTGGATTCCTCCTGTTACTTCTCCTGCTGCATATAAGTTTTCAACTGGTTTTCCATCCTTATTTAGGACTTGACCTTCAAGGGTTATTTCAAGACCGCCCATTGTGTGGTGAACTGTTGGTACACGAGGTGATGCATAGAAAGGACCTGTATTATAACTTGTTGATAATTTTTAGTCAATTTCGTCATTAAAAAAGAGCCCGAAGGCTCTCTTAATTATTCCTGTAGTCATAGGATTTTACTAATCTTGTAACTATAGATACATCATCTTCAATTACAACAATCTTTCCACCTACATTATCATGCTTGTCAGAACCTTTACCCGCTATAAAAAGTAAAGTTTTCTCATAATTTGTTTCAAAAATATGTTCTATAGCATGAACCCTAGCAGAATGAACTTCGTATCTTTGATTATACTTTTTAATATAGTCAATCATATCTTGAGCTATCTGCTTGAATGGTCTAGAACCTGGATCATCAGGCACTATCATAACCATATCAGAATTTTTTGCAGCAATAGTTGACATATCCCTAAGCCTGGATTTAGCCCTGTCGCCTGGAACCCCAAATATTGATATAATCCTGTAGTCTGGATATGATTTTTTTATGGTCTCAAAGGACTTTTCAAAACTCAAGCCATTATGGGCGTAATTTACCCAACATACTAGTTTTTCATCTTTAGTGGCTAGCACAGTGTTTCTGCCCTCAACCTCAGCATCCTCAAGCCCGTGAAGAATGGACTTGTCATCAACTCCCATAAAATGAGAAATATAGATGGCACATAAGGCATTTTCAATATTATAGTCACCTGGAAAATCCAAGCTGCATTTAAGCCTGGTATCATCATATACGGCTGTAAATTCAGATGTCATCTTGATATATTCAATATCCTCAGCATAGATGTCATCCTTACTTTCGTCTATGGAAAATGTTTTTCCTTCTATATTTCTTTCAGATAAATATTTTTTTACATCTTCAACCCTATCCATCTTAGAATTATAGATAAAGGTCTTAGAAATATCCGCTAATTTCATTTTAGAATAGAAGTAGTCATCAAGGCTTGGATGCTCATTTTTAGATACATGGTCGTCTCCAAAATTCAAAAATGCCCCAATATCAAAATGGACGTTGTTTACCCTATCATATTTTAGAGCTTGTGAGGATACCTCTATTATCAGGAAGTCTAGACCTGCCCTGACTGCATTGTTTATATTTTTGTAAAGCGGTATAGCCTCTGGCGTGGTAAGACTTGACTCATAAGACCTTATCCCGTCATATGTATCTACTGTCGAGATAATCCCACATGGTTTTCTATCGTTTTTTTCAAGATAATTATCAAAAATCGATTTTAAAAACTTAACAGTAGTTGTCTTTCCTTTTGTGCCTGTGACCCCTATTATCTTTATTTTTTTATCTGGATAATCAAAAAAATAAGCTGCGACTTCCAGCATAGCTTTTCTAATATCCGATACTATCAAAGCTTTGGCATCTAGGCCATAGTCTTTTTCTGCTACATAGGCACAAGCCCCATTTTCAAGGGATTGTCTCAAGTATTCTTCCTTAAAAGCCACACCTTTGCAGAAAAATAGGCTGCCTGTTTCTATTTCTCGAGAGTCATAGGTTATGTCTTTGACTAATGTTTCATCATCTACATTTATTCCTTTAACTAAGAGATTTTTCTCCTTCAATAACTGACAAATTTCATTTAATTTTTTCATCTTACACCTCGAATTAAGTATAACATAATAATATAAAGATTTTAATCAGAAGAAGATAAACATATATTAAATATAATTTCTAAATGGTATAATAATTCAGATAATAACTATACTTTCAAATAAGGAGATTTTATAAAGTGAAAACTTATTTATATGGAGTTAACAACTATTCAGGAGTTGCTATAGCCGGCTTAAAGGATAGTGTGTATGATATTAAAACCTTGTATAAGGATGATTTAGAAATTATTGAAGAAGATTTAGATATTAAAGAAACATCTTCTAAATTGCTTAATTTAGAAAGAGTTGAATACTTCAACACTAAGACTTTTGAGTTTGCAAATAGCCTTGTAAAAAGAAATACGATACCTGTTTGCTTTGCAGGCGACCACTCAATCGCAATAGGTACTATAAGCGCTAGCTCAAACAATTATGACAATCTAGGCATAATTTGGGTCGATGCCCATGCAGATATTAATGATGAAAATACTAGTCCAACTGGCAATATCCACGGTATGCCACTTTCCTTCCTACTAGGTTATGGAAACAAGAGGCTTTCAGAAATTGGAGGATTTTCTCCAAAAATCAAACCTGAAAATATTGTTTTTCTTGGACTAAGGTTAGTAGATCCTGGCGAAAAAGAAATCATTTCCAAGTTAAATATAAAGGCTTACTACTATGACGAAATTGAAGAAATTGGTCTTGGAAAAGTTCTTGAAGAAACGATAAAAAAGTTTTCAAATGTTGAGAATATTCATCTTTCTTTTGACTTTGATTCAATGAATCCTAATATCTTTAGCGCAGTTTCAACACCTGTAAAGGGTGGCTTTAATAAAGAGGACGTACTTGAAATTTTTAATAAAGTTTCCAAAACAAAAAAAATTAAAGCTATCGACCTTGTTGAATACAATAAAACCAAGGATATGGAAACAAACTCCTTGCATTTTGCCATAGAGCTTTTAGACTTTATAAAGGAAATATAAGTCACATTTGCAAGACATATCATTAAAATACAAAAGGTAGGGTCACAGAATGAATATTGGTCATTCTGCTACCCTACCTTTTTAATCTAATATTTCAGTTTTATTCTTAAATGTTTCTATTTTCCCAACATAATTAAGGGCATTTTCCCTATTTGTTTCTATCTCCTCTTGACTAACTTGCCTTACAACTTTTGCAGGGCTTCCAAATGCTATAGAATTTGCTGGAATTTCCTTGTTCTCAGTAACTAAACTTCCGGCACCTATAACACAATTATCGCCGATTTTAGCCCCATTTAATACGATGGCTCCCATACCAATAACTACATTATCTCCTATTGTACACCCATGAAGAATCGCAGTATGTCCGATAGTAGATCCATTTCCAATATAGGCTGGGTGGTTTTTTTCAACGTGAATTACAGCATTATCCTGGATGCTTGTTCCCTCTCCAATCGTAATTTTACTAACGTCTCCTCTGATAGTCGCCGAATACCAAATGGATGAGTCTTTACCAACTTCTACATCCCCAACAAGTGCTGCATTTGGTGCAACCCAGGCTTTTCCAGATACCTTTGGCTCTAAATTTCCTAATTTAATTATCATAATATCTCCTTAATACAAACCAATTTTATACTTATCGCTTTCTTGCTTTATTTCGTCGAATAAATTCAATATTTGCTCCCCATAGTCATCTAAATTCAAAATCAAATACTTTGAATTAATAAGGCTTATCTTAAATTCTTTTTCCTGGGTTAGCTCATCCCAAAGGGCATCAAGGTTTTCTCCATAGTATTCATCAAAGTCCATCAACCTGGCAATTTCCTTGTGAAATGCTTCCTTTGAATAAATTTTTTTACAATCAATTTTAATCTTTTTCATCTGTAAATACCACTTCCTTAAATGTCTTGTAATGGTCACTTGTATAATACATCTGGCCATCATTAGAATAAATTAGCCTTTTAGCATTCCTACGACCACCATCATAATCTATATCTGCTTCGAAATAGGTCCTATTTTTCTTTTTGGGAAGTAGCCCCTCCCTATTTCCAAACCTATCGCCGCCTATGACCATTTTATCTGTCACATCCCATAGATTACCTTTTTTTGCATCCCAGCCCATGGACAAGGCTTCTTTTTTAGTAATATAGTTTTCTGGGAGATGTCCATATATATCAAGATATGAAGCCACCTCTTGAAGGGAATAATAAGCCTTGGCCTCATCGACCTTTAGTTTTTCAAAGTAAATATGATTTTCATCTACTCTTTGAGGACTAACTTCTGGTATCTTGGTACTTGAACATGAACTTAATAAAAAGACAAATGCCATAAGAAACACGACCAGTTTATTAGTAATTCTTTTCATTTTGCCACCTCAATCTTATAATATTTTTCTCATATTTAATTGTACCCAATTACTTACAAAGTAAAAATTAGACCTAGCCACCTCCTGAAAACAAGCGAAAAGTTGCAGACCAATTTCAAAGATGATATAATAATATTTCCTGGGGATGACTTGGTTTCGACAGGGATTTGGAAAAAAGATAAGCGAGTCGTTGGGCAGACAACGTTAAAAAGGCACTTAAATTAAACGCAGAAGACAATTTTGCATTAGCTGCCTAGT
>CAYFNZ010000026.1:0-17338 GCA_964344625.1 uncultured Peptoniphilaceae bacterium
AAAAAAAAGTAGTATTACAGAATGATTTTTAGTCATTCTGCAACACTACCCTTAACATTTATCGCTATTAATAAGTCTTTTTAGACCTTTTTATCTCTTTGGTTCGATTAGGCCAAAGCCTCCATCGTTTCTTCTATATACAACTGATACTAGGTCAGTTTCTGCATCTTCATAAACAAAGAAGTCATGTCCAAGAAGTTCCATTTGCAAAACTGCATCTTCTATGAACATAGGTTTTAATCCAATGGTCTTTACTTTAACAATATTTGGCTTTTCGTCTTCTGGAACTGTATCTTCATCTTCTATTACTTGGTCATATCTGATTGAATCGTTCTTTCTAGCTCTTAATTTAGTCTTGTACTTTCTCAATTGACCATCAAGTGATTCTACCGCCATATCTACAGATGTAAGCATATCATCAGAAGTTTCTTCAGCTCTGATGATAGTTCCTGAGCTCAACCAAATTGTTACCTCCACTGTTTTGAAGTTACCGTTAATGGAAAATGTAGCCTTGGCTTCAACATCTTTTTCGAAGTATTTGTCAAGTCTTTGAAGCTTCTTGTCTACAAGCTCCTTAAAATTTTCTCTTACTGTAATGTTTTTTCCTACGTAATTAATTTTCATGGTTAACCTCCTCATTTGGTTGTTATCTTTATATTACCCAGTAAATAAATTATTTAACAAGGGAAGTCATAAATTCTTTGCATAGATTTTACTTTATATTTATAAAGGCCTTTAAAAGTGGAAAAGTTATCCACAGTACTGTGGATAACTTGTGGATAAGAGTTATTTACCTATTTTTATTATTGATTATTCTGTGGACAACTCCTAGATAAATTCTTTTGTCGTGCAAATTGCTTGAAAATTTATGAATCTATCAATTTTTTGTAAAAAATAGCTTGTCTTTTGGATTTTCCAGGTTATCAATCAGGGTAAAAAGTGGCTCAAACTCCTTTTCCTCTATAAAATCACACCTGGTCCCATACTTCCTTAAGTCTATCAACCATTTTACGAAATAATTTGAAAAATAGTAGCCTTGCAGGCCATTGAAAGAGGCTGAATTGTAGCCACCTTCAATGATTGAATCATTTATAAGAAGGAATTTATCATTGAATTTTTCCAAATTATCCTGGTCGTATAAGTTTGCATAAACTAGGGAAGCCATAGAAAAAGTGAGACTTTTTTCATTTGAATCCCCCAGGGAAAATACCATCATCTTATCCTTTACTTGAAAATCAAAGCCATTTTTTCTAAAGTTGACCAGGTAGTTCTTATCTTCTGGGTCATTGGCCCTATCAAGCCCTATCTCAAAGACGGGTGACAGGGCCTTTATAAGTCTTTTTTTTATAGTAAAGTCTTTTTCCGAATCAAAGGAAATGCCCAGATAAACCCTGGCAGATTGCCCGGTCTTATAGTCATATGAAGAAAAGTTTTCAAACTTTTTCGCCTTCTCAAAGTACTTATTCTTAAAACCTATAAAGTCTCCATCATAAACTTCTATCTCTTTAAGCTCGTCTCCAATTAAGAATTCTTGCCTTATATAATACATCTCAGTCTACCTCTAATACTTGTGGATGTGCCTAGATATTTGGGGATTGGCCATCAAAAGTAACCTTTATAGTCTTTTCACTTCCATTTCTAAGGACTTTTACATCAGCAGTTTGCCCCTTGGAAATAGTTAGTAAGACTTGCTTTAACTTATTCATTGACTCTATGTGTTCATCGTTTATTGATATGATTAAGTCCTTTGACTTAAGTCCTGCCCTATAGGCATTGCCATTTGGGGAAACGTCTATAATAACTACACCTTTTTGGTCATTAAACCTGTCCCCATCACCGGCATATTGTTGGTAGACATCAAGGTTTACCCCTCTTATACCAAGTTGAACTGCCTCAAATGTCCCATCGTTTATAAATGATTCGATTATTGGTTTTGCTACGTTTATTGGAATTGCAAATCCTATACCATCAGTTGATTGAACTTTTGCTGTGTTGATACCTATAAGTTGGCCATTTTTATTTAGAAGAGCCCCACCACTGTTACCTGAGTTTATAGCAGCATCTGTTTGGAAAAGGCCATCTAGCACTGATGAGTCTTGCATTTGAATTGACCTATTGATGCCTGAAATATAGCCTGATGTAAGGGTTGATTGTAGGTTAAGTCCAACCGGATTACCTATGGCAATTGCCTTATCACCAACCTTAACATTTTCAGAATCTCCTAATTCAATTGGGGTTAGTCCCTTCTTATCAACCTTGATAACTGCAAGGTCAAGGGTTTGGTCTACAAACAAGATTCTAGCATTGGCCTTGCTATTGTCATAAAACAAGACATTGGCCCCTTCTTCCTTGTTGGCTTCTGCTACTACATGGGCATTGGTCAAGATATAGCCATCTTCGCTAACAATAACGCCTGAGCCGATAGCTTCGCCTTGGACTATTTGGTCGTTCCAAAAGCCTTGAATTCTTCTTTGTAGGTTGACTTGGATACCTACAACTGATGGGATGGCCTTCTTGGCAACCGCACTTTCAATATTGTATTCTTCTGATGCTGAGATATTTACAGTTTGCGAAGGCCCTTGGCCTGAAAGGTCTTGGCTTGGCTTTCTCGGAAGCCTAAAGCCTATCATAGTCCCAATTAAAGAACCTGCAACAACAAGGGCAAGCCCTCTTGCAAAAGCCCCCTTCTTCCTTGACTTTCTAACCGAATCATCAATATATCTTTTCAACTTTGGATCAATGTCATCTTTCATGCTTTCTCTAGCATTTACAGCTTCTTTGAACCTTTCCAAGCTTTCTCTTGTATCTTGTGGGTCACTTTGAAAGCTATCATTTTCATCATCGTCATCTAGCCAGTCAAAATGCCTGTCATTCCTATCGTCATCCTTATAATCATTCATCGTAAGTCCCCCTTTAATTCGCTTTTGTTCTAATATATAATAAATATATAATGATTCTTATATCTTTATGCTATAAGTTTACCCATTATTTATTAAGAAATTATGAAGAACTTTTGTAGGAATTATGGAAGGTGTTTTTATGTCATATATTAGTTTTAAAGATGTTCACAAGATATATAAAATGGGCGATACAGAGATTCACGCCAACAATGGTATATCATTTCAGATAGAAAAAGGAGAGTTCGTAGTTATTGTCGGCCCATCTGGTGCTGGAAAGTCCACTACCCTTAACATTTTAGGCGGACTTGACAAGTGCGATTCCGGGGAAATCCACGTAGACAAAAACCTTGTCTCCTCATATAACGACAAGGAGCTTACGGAATATAGGAGGTATGACATAGGCTTTGTCTTCCAATTCTATAACCTGATTCCCAACCTTACCGCCTTGGAAAATGTTGAGTTGGCTACACAAATCGTTGAAAATTCATTCGACCCTGAACAAACCCTTGTAAATGTTGGTCTGGGCCATAGGATTCACAACTTTCCGTCCCAACTATCAGGCGGTGAGCAACAAAGGGTAGCCATAGCAAGGGCCTTGGCTAAAAATCCAAAACTCCTACTTTGTGACGAACCGACAGGTGCACTTGACTACCACACTGGCAAGCAAATCCTAAAGCTCCTTCACGACACCTGTAAGACTACCGGAACTACCGTAGTCGTCATCACCCACAACGCCGCCGTAGCTCCCATGGCTGACAAGGTCATAGAAATCAGGGATGCCAAGGTTACAGAAATCATTAAAAATGACCACCCTATCGACATCTCAGAAATCGAATGGTAAGACCTATAAATATACAGATAAGCTTAAATTAATAGAAGTGAAAGATATGAAAAAAAAGATTAGTCCTTTAATGAAGGACACCCTAAGAACAATTAAAAAGACCATTACTAGGTTTCTTGCCATCATTGCTATGACAGGCCTTAGTGCCATGGTCTTTGTCGGCCTCCAAGCAGTAATTCCAAACCTGAGGGAAACTATTGTAAAAAGGGTTCAGGACAATCAAATCCACGACCTAAGAGTCCACTCATACGCAGGCCTTAGAAGCGAGGATAGAAAAATCCTTGAGGCCCTTGAAGGAGACAACCACATAGAATATATGTCATCTGAAGTCTTTGACGTCAAAGGCAAGGAATTTTCCATAAACCTATTTACGGCTACAAAGGATATAGACACCCCTTTAATTACCGAAGGAAGATTTCCTAGAAATACCAGCGAAATCCTCTTGGACGATAAATACAGGCTTGACTTTGGCAGTCAAATCGGCCAAGAAATTACCTTTATAAATAAAAAAGACCAGGAAGATAAGGATATTTTATCCAAAGAAACCTTTACCATAGTTGGATATGGAAAGTCTGTAGACTACATAAGTAATTCTAGGATTTCCACAGCATCCAGCGGCGACTATTTTGGCGTGGTAAAAAAAGAAGTCCTTTACGAAAAATATCCTGACTATGCCCTTGTAAGGCTTGAAAGAAACAAGGACATGGACATTTCCACTAAGAAGTTCAAGCATTTTGAAGCCAAAAACCTAGCTGACATTAAAAAGTCCTTTGAAAATAGGCCTGATGAAGTCAAAAAAGAAATCCTTAAAGATGCCTATGACAAGATTGACGAGGCCAAGGACAAAATCGAAGATGGAAAAAATCAAATAAAAGATGGTCAAAAAAAGCTTGATGATTCAAAAATTGACCTAGACAAGGCTAAAAAAGACCTAGATGATGGTAAAAATGAATTAATAGACTCAAAAAAGACCCTTGATGATTCAAAGAAAAAACTCGATGATGCAAAGGTCGAACTTGAAGATAACAAGAAAGTCCTAGAAGATTCAAAGGCCCAACTTGACGATGGATTTGAAAAATTAAATCAAAGTAAAGAAGAATTAGAACAAGCAAAAATCGAGCTTGATGATGCCAAAAAACAGCTTGATGCCGGATATAAAGAGCTTTCTGACAATGAAAAACTCTTCCAAGAAAAGATAAAAGAAGGCCAAGAAAAACTCGACCAAGGTCAAGCTCAATATGATGAAGGAAAAGAGAAACTTGACCAGGCTAAAGCCCAATACCAAGAAGGTCTAGACAAGTTCAACGAGGAAACAGCCCAAGCAAAGAAAATCCTTGACGAAAATAAGGCCAAACTCGACCAAGCAAAGATTGAAATTGACCAAGGCCTTGCCCAATACCAAGAGGGTCTAGCTAAAATTGAAGCTGGAATAGCTCAAATCCAAGCTGGCATAGACCAAATTGATACAGGAATAGGTCAAATAAAGGCAAATATCCCAAAAGGCATGACCAGGGAAATCGCTGAAGCCCTAGGCCTAAAAGAGGTAATAGCCTTATTTGATAAGATAGACGAATTAGAAGCACAAAAGAAGGCTCTTGAAGAACAGCTAGCAGGTCTTGAAGAAAAAAAGGCGGAACTTGCCCTACAAAAACAAGCCCTTGACCAGGCTCAAAAAGACTATGAACAAGGCCTTATTGCCTACCAAAATGGCCTAAAGGAATTTGAAGAAAAAACAAGGCCCGCAAGAGAAAAGCTAGAGGCTGCCAAAAAAGAAATCGACCAAGGTCAAAAAGACCTAGACGCAAGTAAGGAAAAACTTGACCAAGGCAAAAAGCAATTAGAAGAAGAAAAAAAATCAGGTCAAGACCAGCTAGCAAAGGCAAGGGCAGACTTAGAAAAAGGTCAAGCTGACTATGAGCAAGGCCTAGCCAAGTACCAAGACGGTCTAAAGAAATATCAAGATGGTAAAGCTGAACTTGATGAAAATTATGCCAAATACGAAGATGGACTAGCCAAATTCAAGCAAGGTCAAAAAGACTACGAAGATGGTCTTAAAAAATACCAAGACGGCCTAAAAAAATATGAACAGGGTCAAAAAGACTACCAAGATGGTCTTAAAAAATACCAAGACGGTCTTAAAGAATATGAAGACGGTAAAAAGACCTTCGAAGAAGAAAAAATAAAGGCTGAAGAAGACATTAGAAAAGCTGAAGAAGATATTAGACAACATGAAAAAGACTTGGAAGACATAGTCATTCCAAACTATAAGATAGAAGGCATATATAACAACCGTTCATTCAACGGTTTCATAAGCCAAATCTCAAGCTTAAATTACATGTCCTTGATATTTACAGCCATGTTTTACCTGGTGGCCATCCTAGTAACACTCACAACTGTCCTAAGGATGGTAGAAACAGAAAGAACCCAAATTGGTACCCTAAAAGCCCTAGGCTATAACCAATTCAAAATCCTAGGTAAGTTCTTGATTTACGGACTTTTGGCAGCGGTGACAGGAAGTATCCTGGGCTCCATAATAGGTCAATTCGTCTTGATGCCACCTATTGCCAATGCCTATATTTCTTCGACAAACCTAGACCTGATAACCAATAAGATAAACTATGTAAATCCAGTAATCATCCTATTAGCTTCAGTCTTAATAGTTGGATTTACCATTTACTTTACAATTCATACAAGTCTAAGAGAAGAACCTGCAAACCTTATGAGGCCAAAGCCTCCTGCAGAAGCAAAAAGAATTCTCCTAGAAAAAATACCTTTCATATGGAATAGACTTTCCTTCTTGAACAAGGTGTCTATAAGAAATGTTGTCAGGTCCAAACTAAGAGTTATCATGATAATTCTCGGCGTTGCCGGATCCTTCGGCCTAATAGCCATGGCCTTTGGTATTCAAAACTCCGTAGGTAATGTAGGTCAAAGGCAATTTGGGGATGTCTACAAGTACCATGCCCAACTTATCTATGACGATAAAAAAGATGACTTCGAAGAAATGAACAAGAGCCTTGAAGAGCAAAGCTCAGCCAAGATTTCTATCATTTCAGAACAAGCAAGTGTCCTTACGCCAGATGGCTTTGAACAAGAGATAAGCATTCAGGCAACAGACGATCCAAAAGGCTTCCTAGACTTTGTAAACCTAAGAAAAAGAGGCACAAAAGAAAACTACGACCTAGAAGATGGCAAAGTAATCATTACAGAAAAGCTTTCAATGATATTGAACCTATCAAAGGGTGACATTTTCAATTTCATTGACAAGGACGGCCTTGAACACAAACTAGAAGTTCAAGCTATTACAGAGCAATACTTTGACCACCTAGCCTATATGACTAAAAAAACCTACCAAGAAACAGTAAACGCCAAGGCTGAAAATAACTCCTACTTGATAAGGCTAAAGGACTACACTGAAGACAAGGCCAAAGCCTTAAAAATCAGTAACTCCAAATACGAATCAAGTCTAGCCTTTATCCCAATCTCAGACTTGGAAAATACCTTAGAGATCCTAAGCGATTCTCTAAACCTTGTAATCCTGATGATTATAGCTGTATCGGCCCTACTTACTTTCGTGGTCCTTTACAACCTAACCAACATCAATATTTCAGAAAGGTACAGGGAAATAGCGACTATCAAGGTCCTAGGCTTTAGGCCAGGAGAAGTTTCATCCTACATCTTCAAGGAAAACTACATCCTAACCCTTATAGGCATCCTATTCGGAATGGTCCTAGCCAAAACTATGCACAGCATAATAGTATTTTCACTATCATCTGAGTCCTTCCTATTCGACCCAGTAATGAACATCATGAGCTTCGTATGGGCCACCATAGCCATAGTCGCCTTCATGATTTTAGTAATCATACTAGCGAAAAGGGAAATGCACAGAATAAACATGGTAGAAGCCCTAAAAGACTTTTAAAAAAAATAGAAATCTTGTGCAGCAGGAATTCGCCTTAGCGACCCGCAGCAAACAAGATTTCTATTTTTTATTCTTCAGTCTCTTCTGTGACTGTTACCTTTACTTCTTGTATTCTCTTGTCTTTTATTTCTAGGATGTCAAATGTTAGATTTTGGTAGGTCAGGCTCATTTGCTCTCCGTCTTCTGGTATGTGGCCTAGTAGGTAGATTAGTAGACCACCAAGGGTGTCGTAGTCTTCAGTTTCTTCATCGAGTTTTGTTGAAAGTCTGAAATTTAATTCCTTTATTGAAATTGAGCCTTTTACGATCCAGATGTTATCAGTGATTTGTTGGATTTCCGGTTCATCATGGTCGTATTCGTCATCTATGTCTCCGACTATTTCTTCGATTAAATCTTCCATGGTAACTATGCCGGAAAAGCCACCATATTCATCTATTAGTAGGGCCATATGCCTGTTGTTGGTTTGAAGCTCTGAGAAAAGCTCGTTGACATTTTTTCTTTCTGGCACGAAGTAGCCTGGCTTAAGAATTGACCTAATATCTACATTTTCAAAGCCTTTTTTGTAGCTTTCAAGTAGGTAGTCTTTTAGGTACAAGACTCCGATAATGTTATCTACCTCATCTTCATAAACTGGGATTCTTGAGTACTTTAAGCTTAGCATTTCATCTAAGAATTCCTCAAAAGGTTCATTTATATCTATCATGAAGACTTCTGGCCTTGCTGTCATGATTTCTTCTGCACAAGTTTCGTCAAAGCCTATTACAGACTTAATCATCTCGCCTTCTACATCGTCTATAACCCCTTGAGTTTGTCCCAGCTGAACTAGGGACTTGATGTCATTTAAGGTAACCCTGCCTTCTACATCGTCTGTGGAAATGCCAATGATGTTTAAGACTAGGTTTGTAGTTGCTGATAAAAGCTTTACAAAAGGCTTAAATATAAAGGCAGCGGCAGAAACAATGCCCACTGATGATCTTGCAAATTCCTCACTTTTAACTAAAGCCACCCTCTTTGGAACTAGCTCCCCAAATACGATTGTTATATAGGATAATAAAAATGTAATAAGGATTATTGAAAGACTTGCTGAATAAGGTATGGATTTTTCTAAAAAGAATCCTTCCAACCTCTTTGAAATTCCAATTGCTGCAAGTGCCGCATTAAAAAATCCTGAAAGGGTGATAACCACTTGAATTGTGGATAAAAAATTAGATTGGTTTGAAAGGACTTCTAAAATCCTCTTGGCCTTCCTGTCCCCATCTTCAACTTCTTTTTTTAACTTGTTTTGGTCAACTGATACCATAGCCATTTCAGCCGAAGCAAAAAATGCATTAATAGCAGTCAAAATAATTATTATTAAAATTTGTAAAAATAAACTATCGCTCCCGAGCCCAACATCTGAAGCGCCCTGTGGTAGGTCCATAAAATTCCTCCTCATTAAAATATATTTAATAATATCACCTTTAAGCCATCCTTTCAATAAATTAAGCAAATTCAACAAGATGGATTAATAAGGCCCAAGAGTATACCCCAAAAAATATTATTTGTGGTAAACTATTCAAGGACGGAGGTGGATTATGAAACACTATGACATAATCTTCGTAGGAGCAGGAGCAGCCGGCGTTTTTGCAGCCTACGAATTTACAAAGAATAAAACTGATAAAAAAATCTTAATGATTGATGGCGGCAATGTGATACAAAAGAGAAAGTGCCCTATATCTGAAGGAAAGGTAAAAAATTGCATCAAGTGTAAGCCGTGCAATATCATGGAAGGCTTCGGCGGAGCTGGCACCCTTTCAGACGGAAAATACAACATAACCAACGATTTTGGCGGCGAACTACATACTGTTTTAGGCAGGGAAAAAGCCATAGAGCTTATGGAATATGTAGACCAAGTTTTAGTGGGATTTGACACTGAAGAATCAAGACTTTACGAAACAGCCTCTACTGACCTAAAGACCATCTGCCTTAAAAACAACCTACACCTATTAAATGCCAAGGTAAGGCATTTCGGCACAGACAGGAATGTTGAAATCCTTAAGAAAATATATGACTACACCAAAGAAACCATAGAATATTCTTTCAATACCAAGGCTGAAGACATAGACCACCAAGACGATAAATACATAGTAACAACAAATAAAGGAACATTTTCTTGCGACAAGCTAGTCCTATCTAGCGGCAGGTCTGGATCAAAGTGGATGGCAGAAGTGTTTAAGAAATTTGACATCCATACTTGCTCAAACAGGGTTGACATTGGAGTAAGGGTGGAATTACCTGCAGAAATCTTCAAGCATATCACAGACGAAGTATATGAAAGCAAGATAATATATAAAACTGACAAGTACAACGACATGGTCAGAACATTTTGCATGAACCCATACGGCATAGTTGTAACGGAAAATACCAACGGGGTAATCACTGTAAATGGCCATGCCTATGCTGATGAAAACAAGCTTTCTCCAAATACCAACTTTGCCCTACTTGTTTCAAACACCTTTACAGAACCTTTTAAGGATTCAAATGAATATGGTGAGTCAATCGCCAGACTTTCAAACATGCTTGGCGGCGGAGTTATCTTGCAAAGATTTGGCGACCTTATCAAGGGAAGAAGGTCAAGTGAAAGAAGGATGAAAAAATGCTTTACTATCCCTACCCTACAAGCTACTCCAGGGGACCTAAGCCTGGTAATCCCAAAAAGGCAGCTTGATACTATTATTGAAATGATCTACCAATTGGACAAGATTGCCCCTGGAACTGCAAATGAAGACACCCTACTTTATGGGGTAGAAGTAAAATTCTATAATTCCAAGGTAGAAATCGGACCGGACTTCCAAACTAAAATGCCGGGCCTTTATGCAGTAGGTGATGGTTCTGGACTTACCCACTCACTTTCTCAAGCATCAGCATCTGGAGTTGAAATAGCAAGAATCCTAAATAATTAAATTTATTTAATTATTTTGACAGTAAAATGACAGTTTTTTTCATCAAGAATATAGTATTATATTGGTGAGGGAAAAATGTATATGTTTTTTATAGATGCTTCGGAGCCTAAGCTTAGCTCCAACCTTAAAGAAGTATCCAGTAACAAGTAATCTATAGCTTATTATTAGTCATCGAATAATAAGTGCCTCATACTATTTTAGAGCTGTCGAATAGTAGGCAAGAGAATACATTCACTTTCTTAAATGATCTCTCACTCATTAGTGTATCCTATTGCAGATGACATCGATCGATAAAGTTGGCAGGTAGTCAATTTCTGACCCCTGCCGATTTTTTATTTTAAATATTATATTTTTTTAGGCAGAAAACTTGCAGTGGCTCCTGCCGAGATGGTCTTTTTCGACAATGATTTTCTTGTCGATATTTTCCTTTAAACTCTCCACATGGGAAATGATTCCGATAAGCTTATCACTGGCTGATAGCTTTGATAAAGTCCCCATGACCTGAGCTAAGGACTGCTTGTCAAGGGTTCCAAAGCCCTCGTCTATAAACATAGAGTTTAATTCAATTCCTCCCGCATTCATCTGAACCGTATCCGATAGACCCAGGGCCAAAGAAAGGGCCGCCTTAAAGGACTCCCCACCTGAAAGGGTCTTGATATGCCTTGGCTTGGAGGAGAACCTATCCAGGATTTCAAGTTCTAATCCAGACTGGGAGACATTGTCAGAGGCCTCTTTTTTCCTCCTCATAGTGTATTGGCCGGATGTCATTTCATAAAATCTTTTATTGGCCTTGGAAATTATTTCATCAAAGTAATGCATTTGGACAAAAACCTCGAATTGAAGTTTTTCCTTACCAGAAATCTGACCTGTTACAGTTTCATAAATCTCATTAATATCCTGGTATTTCTTTTCGTAAAGCTTAAACTCCTTATATAAGGCCTTGTAGCTGGAAAGATGGCTCAAATTAGCCTTGATGTCAGCTGCCAAGTAGCCCCTATCAGAATTAATCTTCTTGATTTTTTCTTCTATGTCAGTCGCTCTTTCAGAAAGGTCCTTCATATCCAAGTCATATCTTGGATCTATTTTTTTTGTCAGGGTTTCTTTAGAGCTTTCCAATTTCGATATTTCTAGACTAGTCTTAGATAGGTCCTCTTCAAGTTTCGTCTTAAAGTCCACTAAGCCTTTAATTTGCTTTGATAAATCTTCTAAAAAGTCTTCCGCCTCTTTTTTAGATAAAAATCTCAATTCCCCTGCGAGGTCTTCTTTTTGCTGCAAAGAAGACTTGTAGCTAGCCCTGTCAGAGATAATTTTTTCCCTGATGGCAAGTATTTCTTTATTAGCATTTTCCATGTAGGAATTTAATTTTTCAGACTCAAGCTCATGGTCAGAAATCTTCTTAAGATTTTTCGATAGGTCATTAATTTTTACTTGTACAAGGCCTATCTCCCTATCAAGACCTGTAATTTTTTCATCTACAAGCTGTAAAATGTCATCTTTATCAAGTCTAAGCCCATCATCTAAGTCCCCTAAGTCTTCTCTAATGTTGAATTCATCAAGGTCTATTTTTGATACCAGGGCAGATATTTGATTGGATTTGACTTCCCTTTCTTCCCTTATTTTATCTAGCTTTTTTCCCAAATCATCAATTTCTTTCTTGTCTACAAAGCCATCAACAAGGCTTGCAGGCCTAGGATGGTCTAGGGCACCACATACGGGACAAGGGGTATTTTCCTCTAGGGTCTTTGCCAAAATACCTGCTTGAGAAGCATAGTAGAGGTCTTCAGCCCTTGAAAGCTCCCTATTTAGACCTTGGTAGTTTTTTTGAAGGCTTGCCAGGTCATTTTTTTGCCCCTCTAAGAGCCTTCTATTAGAGGATAAAGTAGCCAGCCTATCCTTGATTTTTTCAAACCTAGCCTTATTACCTGAAAGCTTTGACAGGTCATTTTTACCTTCAAAAAGCCTTCTTTCAAGTTCTATCTTTTGACCTATGCTTGCTTTTAAGTCAAGAAGCCTTAAGCTTGCCTCTTCCAGCTTTTTAGCCTTTTTAGCCTCGTCAGCTGAGTTTTTTTCAATTTCCTTATCAAGACTTGTCAGTGAAAATGTTAGGTCATCTAGTTTTTCATATTTTCCTAATTTCTCTTTGTTTAGGTTAAAGTCTTTTTTTAGGTCTTCTATTTTCAAGTCTATATCCTGGTGGTTCTTTTTTTCTAACTTAAGTCTATCAAGATGGTCCCTTTTTTTACTTAAGTCCTGGTCAAGCTGAGCTACCTCCCTCTTTAGGGCTACAAATTCCCTGGCCTTTAAGAGCTTTTCTTTAACTAGGTCAAGGTCCTTGCTTTCATTTGTTACCCTAAGGTCCAAGTCCTTAAGTCTGGCCTTAAAAATCTTATCTTGCCTGTCTATAAGGGCCACAAAGCCATCAAAGTCTGTTCTTGACAGGGTTAAAGAATCTATTTCCATAGCTTGGTCTATCTTGAAATTTGAAACTAGGCTTTCAAAAGAATCAAATAGCTTACCGGTTTTTGAACTGATTTCCGACCTCATGGCCCTAATCCTATCTTCAAAATCGCTATACTTTTGCGTATTAAAAATCTTTCTAAAAAGGTCTCTTTTTTCCTCATTTGTAGCATGAAGTAGCTTTAGAAAATCTCCCTGGGCTATCATGGCAATTTGCTTAAATTGACTCTCACTAATAGAAAAAAGTTCCTCTACAAAATTATTCACATCCGACAAGGAATTTAGGTTGGTCCCATCTTCAAAATATATTATGGCACTCGCTTCCTGAAGGGTAAAGCCCTCCCCTCTTTTCTTAGGTCTTTGATAGGAGGGATTCCTAACTATCCTATATTTTTTATTTTTATAGGTGAAGGTCAAGTCAACAAAGGTAGGTGTGGCAGGGTCGGCATACTCAGACCTAAACATCCTGGCATCCCTTATGCCCCCACTGGCAGACCCGTACAGGGCAAATGTTATGGCATCAAAAATCGTGGTCTTTCCCGCTCCAGTATCCCCACTAATTAGGAAAATCCCATTCTTGCCAAATTCGTCAAAATCTATCCTAGTCTCACCTGCAAATGGTCCAAATGCTGATATTATAAGCTGATTTATTCTCATAGGTCCCCCCACACTTGACTAATTATCTCTTTTACCAAGACTTCCTTGTCATGGTCTAACTTCTTGTTCTTCCTATACTCATAAAACTCATTAAAAAGCTCAAAGGGAGCCTTTTTTTGATTAATGACTATATCTGGTCCTTCTACATCCAGGTCTTCACCAATATTGGTATAGGCAAGGCTCATAAGGTTTGGATAAAGCTCTCTTAGCCTGGCCTGGGCATCAAAAACCTGGTCCTGGTCAAAGAGATTTATATGGACATAGTCCTCCCTATTGGGGTCAGTTTTTGAATAGGCTAAAACTTGGTCAAAATTCCCCTCTAGTATCCTCATATCCCTAAGGTAACTAATCTCTTTTTCGGTAATTTCTACCTGACCCTTTTCTCTCATATCAACAATACTTAAGGTCTTTTTGTAATTTGCCTCGCTTTTTGAATACTTCAAAAGAGAACCCGGATACCTAATTCTTCCCTGCCTAAAGGCCTGTTTTTTATGGATGTGGCCCAAGGCTACGTAGTCAAAGCCCTCATAGGTATCTATAGAAATAGCCTCAGATCCTCCCAGATAAAGCTCTTCACTATCACTTTTTTCAGCCCCCACGATAAATTGGTGGCTTAAGATTACATTTCTCTCCTTATCATTAAGGTCAAGGCTATCAATCACTAAATCCATGGCCTTTTGAAAATCATCTAGCTTGATATCTGGATTAAGGCTTCTTAGATAAATCGGCTTGATATATGGAAGAAGGTAAAAATTTATTGGTCCAAAGTCATCCTCAAAAGTTAAGCTCTCAACCTTTCCATCAAAGGGACTACTGATATAAATGTCTGCCCCCTTCATAAGCCTGTTGGCAAAGGCCAGCCTCTCCTGAGAGTCATGGTTGCCGGCAATTATTAGGACCTTCTTTTTAAGCTCCTTAAGCCTGGTCAAAAAGTCATCAAAAAGGGCCATGGCATCCCCCGATGGGACCGGCTGGTCGTAGACATCACCTGCTACTAAAACCATATCAACATTTTCTTTTTCAACTAATTTTAAAATTTCTTTTATAGCATAAGCCTGGTCTTCAAGCATGCTATAGCCATTAACCTTCTTGCCTAGGTGCAAGTCTGCAAGGTGTAAAAATCTCATATCTTCTCCTAAAAATCCTCTGGAAAGCCCAGGTCTTTCATTACCATCTTAAATGCTTTTTCATCTATTTCTTTCTTTAAGCCCTCTATGCTTGCTTGAATATTATAGGTCAGGTCCCTGAATTGAGACCTTGACAAAAATACCTGCATAATCAAGTAGATGTCAAAGACATAGTCCCTCTTGTCTGCTTTTGTAATCCCCCAGCTATTAAAGATAGGCCCTATAAAGTCCAGGTCGTTTTCAGACCTATAGCCCAGCAAGAGATTGTCGTGGGCCACCACATTTCTTATGTCCTTTAGGGCTGTAATAAAGGACTCAAATTGACTTGTGGTAATGTAGTAACCCTTGGCCTCTTCGGCATTTTCCATTAAAAAGCTAGTAAAGGAATTTGCCACCTCGTAGGCTTCTTTTTCTTTCATGGTTTGGTAGAAATTTACCACCTTGCCAAAGGAAATGAAATTTACTAAAAACCAAAAAGGAACATGGGAGTACTTGTCGGTGTAGTACTTGATGCTCTTGTAGTAATTTTTCTCCTCCCTATAGGTTTCTATGGTCTTTGTAAGGGTGTGGGAATTGGCACTTATGAGGCTTGCGTTGGCATTGAAATTGGCTGGGTTTAGGTAGCTTTCTGCCTCTGGATGGTGCTTCATAAACACATATGATATGACAGACCTCAAGTGCCTTTCTATATCCAAAATACTGGTCAAAAAATATTTTTTAATTTCCTTATCAAATTCATGGAGTTTTTCAAGTTCCCTAAAAGTGGTCTTGTCCCTGTAGGTGTAGGAATTTTTATCTTGTATAAAATATTTTCTAGTACCATTAATTACCTTATAAAAATTGTAATGAAAGAGCTTGTCCTTGGCTCTTTTTTCATCATCTATTATTAAATTTCTTGACTTTAATAGCTCGATTTGTTCATCGAGAGTTTTAAAATATTTTTTCATATCCACCTCTTATCTCGTATAGATATATAAATATTTTATCATTTACCCAGCAAATACTTAAATTTTAAAATCTTTAATTAAAACTCCTGTAAAAATTGGGAAAAGCTTCTTCTAAACCCTTAAAGTCTCAACTTTACAAAATCAGCCCAATATAGTACCATATTATCATATAGATAAGAGTTTAGAGACCTCAATATCCATGTCTTAAGATATTCATGCTGGAAAAAATGATTATTAATTGATAGGATAACATTTTCAATGTAACTCAAAAATCTATATCGATAGTCTACCTATTTAACCTATATTTGGCAGACTTTTAAATATTATTGAGGAGGATATTATGCACAACGTTAGACAAATCGCTGAGGATACTTTTTATGTAGGTGTTACCGATAATAAGACTGCTTTATTCGAAAACATCCACCCACTTCCAGAAGGGGTTACATACAACTCTTACGTGATCTTGGATGAAAAAACAGCTCTTATGGATACTGTAGAATGGGCTTTTGCTCAAAACTTCCTAGAAAATGTATACCACGTACTTGACGGAAGAGAACTTGACTACATCGTAATCAACCACTTTGAACCAGACCACGCTTCATCTTTAGGACAAATAATGAAGGAATTCCCAAATGCTACTGTAGTTATGTCTACAAAGGGTGAAAGATTCGCTAGAAACTTTGGCTTCGACCTAGACAACCACAAATACAGATGCGTTAAAGAAGGAGATACTCTTGAATTAGGTAAGCACACTTTAACATTCGTTGAAGCTCCTATGGTTCACTGGCCAGAAGTTATGGTTACTCTTGATACTCATACAGGCGTTCTTTATTCAGCTGACGCTTTCGGTACATTTGGTACCCTTGACGGAAGATTATTTGATGATGAAGTAGACTTCGAAGGTGAATTCCTTGACCATGCAAGAAGATACTTCTGCAACATAGTTGGTAAATATGGTAAGCCAACCATGGCTCTTTTAGGAAAGGCTAGCAAGATTATAGATCAAATCAAGATGTTTGCTCCACTACATGGTCCAGTTTGGAGAACAAATCTTCAATACTACATCGACAAGCACGTTAAGTGGGCAAGCTATGAACCAGAAGAAGAAGGTGTTCTAATAGTTTATGGATCAATGTATGGTAACACTGAGAATGTTGCACAAATCATGGCTTCTGAACTAGTAAAAAGAGGCATTACAAAGATCAAAATGTACGATGCATCAAAGACTCACCATTCATACATCATAGCTGACGCTTTCAAATACAGCCACATCCTAGTAGCTTCTGTAACATACAACTTAACTCTATATCCACCAGTAAAAACTCTATTGGAAGATATGATTATGCTTAACCTACAAAACCGTAAGGTAGCCCTAGTAGAAAACGGCTCATGGTCACCTCAATCAGGAAGAATAATGACAGAAATGTTCGGCAAGATGAAGAACATGGAAATCATCAACGAAAAATTCACACACTTCACTTCTTCCCTAAGAGAAGACAAATACGATGAAATCATCGCATTAGTTGACGCTATCGCAGACAGCTT
>CAYFNZ010000027.1:0-16197 GCA_964344625.1 uncultured Peptoniphilaceae bacterium
CTCGCAGCGAACTATCTTTTTTTATTATTTAATATAAATGTTTCACTGTTGCTGTTTCATCAAAGAAGTCTTGGGCTATTTGTTGTGATACTAGCTTGAATTGCTCTACGTTGTTGTTTCTGATTCCGCTTGGGGCTCCATCGAAAAGCATGTATTCTGTCCAAAGTTTTATAGGGGAGCTTGCTCCATCGTCTTTTTCAGAAAGTTCAACTTCTGCAACGCCTATTTGGTCATCGCCATATTTACAAATCCAGCCGTAAGAATTTGATTTTTCAAATATTGAGATGGCTTCTAAGTCGTCAGGGTTGATATTTCCAGATAGGCCGTTGTTATCGTCCGTGACAGTGATGCCTGATTTTTTAGCTAAATTTCTTAGGTTCTCAGTTTCCCTGTTGTTAAAGCCAAGAACAATATTTTCTAGATTATCTAGCCTTTCTTGTTCCATCTTTTCTTCAGCGGCCTTTTTTTCTTCTTCCTCTTTTCTCTTCTTCTCTTCGGCAGCCTTTTTCTCTTCTTCCTCTTTTTTCCTTTTCTCCTCAGCAGCTTTTTCTTCAGCAGCCTTTTTTTCGGCCTCTTCTTTTTGTTTCTTTTCTTCAGCTTCTTTGTCTTCTTTTAATTTATCCTCTTCAGGCTTAGTGGCCTCATTATTAGGTTTTTCATTTTGCTCAGTATTTACGTCCTTATCAGTCTCTTTTTTATCCCCACAAGCTGTAAGTGCAATAAGAAGAATGGTCACCAATAGGAATATTTTGAATTTTTTTGTTCTCATATTTTACAGTCCCTTCTTTATGTAGTTTAGTTTCTATATTTTTACAAATATATTTTATTATAGCATATAAAGTTAGGGCGGGATGTTAATTTTTTGAATATGTATGGAAAATGCAAATAGTCCAGGTCTTGTTAGAAAAATGTTTAATTAAATCTTAAAAAATGGGTACAATATCAGAAAGGAGGATTATGATATGTTTTCAAGTATAATAGTTGATCCATATATATTTATGTTTGTGCTAGTACTTGGCATTTTGGCTATCATTGTCGAGGTATTTATACCTAGTTTAGGTCTTGTAGGAATTACAGGACTTTACCTAATCTTTAATGCCCTAGGCGCGGTAACTAAGATAGAAAATCCATATACCTACATAATACTTTCGATAATCATTGCCATGATTTTAGGTATATTTGTAATCAAGTATTTTATGTCCAAAAAAATAACGAAAAAACTAGTGCTAGATACTAAGCTTCTTGGCACTTCAGTTGATGAGAAAAAACAGGAAGAAGACTCAAAATTGCTAGGACTTGAAGGAAAAGTTATCAAACCTTTAAGACCATCTGGCCTAGCATTAATTAATGGAAAAACTTACGATGTCATGTCCAATGGCGAATTTATCGCGGTAGGAGAAAAAATCGTAGTAGACAAATTGGATGGAAATAAAATTTATTGTAGGAGGGAAAAATAATGCCGGGAGACATTATATCATTCGTAGTAATTGTAGTATTAGCCTTAATAGTATTATCCTTGTTCTTTACATTTATACCAGTAGGACTTTGGATAACAGCTTATTTTTCAGGCGTAAAGGTAGGCCTAGGAACTTTGATAGGTATGAGGCTTAGAAGGGTAGTTCCATCTAGGATTATCAATCCGATGATTAAGGCTACAAAGGGTGGCTTAGATTTAAATATTAATAACTTGGAAGCCCACCTTTTAGCAGGTGGTAATGTCAATGCTGTAGTAGATGCCTTGATAGCTGCTCATAGGGCCAACATCGATCTTGAATTTGAACAAGCTGCTGCTATTGACCTAGCAGGTAGAAATGTATTTGAAGCTGTTCAAGTATCTGTTAACCCTAAGGTTATAGAAACCCCAGTAATCTCAGCTGTAGCTATGGATGGTATTGAAGTAAGAGCCATAGCAAAGGTTACAGTTAGAGCTAACATAGACAGGTTAGTCGGCGGTGCTGGTGAAGAAACAATTATAGCCAGAGTAGGTGAAGGTATTGTTACAACTGTAGGTTCAGCGGGAAGTCATAAGTTGGTACTAGAAAATCCAGATTCTATATCAAAGACTGTATTGGAAAAGGGCCTTGACTCAGGAACAGCCTTTGAAATCCTATCAATTGATATAGCTGACGTAGACGTTGGAAGAAACGTAGGGGCTAAGTTACAAACAGACCAAGCTGAAGCTGACAAGAAGATTGCCCAAGCTAAGGCTGAAGAAAGAAGAGCTATGGCGGTTGCAACTGAACAAGAAATGGTTGCTGAAGTAAGAAGAATGAAGGCTAAAGTAGTTGAAGCTGAATCTCAAGTACCTTTGGCATTAGCCGAAGCCTTAAAAAATGGCAAGATAGGTGTTATGGATTATTACAATATGAAAAATATCCTTGCTGATACACAAATGAGAGAATCAATAGCATCAATTGATGAAACCAAGAAAAAAGAAGATTAGTCATGAAGAGTATTTTTGATGAACTTGTTGAAATCTACAAGGAAGTAGAGCAAGAAATACAAGAAGAGGCTAAGAGACAAGAAGAAAGAAAAAAATTAGCCCGTTCTAGAAAAGTTCAAAAATCTCAGGAAAAATCTGTAAGGAAATCTCAGGAAAGACCTGTAAGGGTTGAGGGCGAAGAAGCAGGAGACTATAAAAACTTCAAGACCCTTAGAGATGTAAATTCAAACTTGGAGCACAAGGCTTCATATATAGAAAGACCTGGTGCTAAGAAAACTAGCCTGGGTAGATATTCTCAAAGTGTTGATTCTAAAAAGGATATGCCTATAGAAATGACAAAGCAGGATATGCAGGCTAAAGAGGTCAAGCAAGAAGAAGGCTTGAGAAAAGAAGTCCATGACCTCGTAGCCTCACTAAAGTCAGAAGATAGGATTAAAAATGCCAGAAAGGCATTTTTATACAGTGAGATTTTTAATAGAAAAACTTGGTAAAGCTAGATAAGCGAATTTTGTTTATACATGATTCGCTTATTTCTGTTAATATTCAAAAACGTCCTATAGTTTGCTATAATAATAAGATAAAGATATGAAAGGTTGGCTTTAATGAAAGAAAAACTGATTGAGATCGAAAATCATAACAATTTAGAGATTTTGTTTGGAAATCTCGATAGCAATTTAAGACTTATAGAAAGAGAATTTAATGTAAGGATAAAGGTAGTTGACGACAAACTATCTGTCAAGGGCGATGAAGCCATGGTTGATATGGTCGACCACTTGATTCCAGTCCTAAGGGATATCATTAAAAATAAAAAGCAATTGAGCCAGGCTGAATTGCAATATGCCATCGACATGGAAAAACAAAATAATAGTGAAGCTATAAAGACTTATTTGGACCAAGTTATTGTCACTACATATCAAGGAAAGGCTGTAAGGCCTAAGACTATAGGACAAAAAAAATATGTGGACTATATAGAAGAAAATGGCATTGTCTTTGGAATCGGGCCTGCGGGAACAGGAAAGACCTACCTTGCTATGGCCAAGGCTGTTCAAGCATTTAAGAATAAGGAAGTATCTAGGATAATCCTTACTAGACCAGCGGTTGAAGCCGGTGAGAGCCTGGGATTTTTACCAGGAGATTTGCAAGAAAAAATCGACCCCTACTTAAGACCTCTTTATGATGCCCTTTTTGAAATGATGGGGCCAGAAACCTACCAAAAGCTTATGGAGAGAGGCCAAATTGAGGTGGCACCCCTTGCCTATATGAGGGGGAGGACCTTGGATAACTCATTTATCATACTTGATGAAGCACAAAATACCACCAAGGAACAAATGAAGATGTTTCTTACTAGACTGGGCTATGGGTCAAAAGCTGTAATCACAGGGGACATAACCCAACTTGACCTACCGATAGGTAAGAGATCAGGGCTTATCACTATAAGAAAGATTCTTTCAAATGTTAAGGGTATTAAGTTTGTTGACCTAGATAGAAATGACGTTGTAAGGCATCCGCTTGTACAAAGGATTATTGACGCTTACGAAGAGTACGAAAGCAAGCACAAGGAAAGTGAAGATAAAAATGAGACTACTAATAGACCAAAGAACAAAAGAAAAAAAGATTGACGAAAAGTATATTAGCTTCATTGAAAATGCCATCTCAACTAGCTTGAAAATGGCGGGCTATGGGGATGACTTCGAAATCTCTTTTTCAGTGGTAGACGAGGATGAAATAAGGGAACTAAATAGGGACTATAGGGGCAAGGATTCTGTGACTGATGTCTTAAGCTTTCCAATTTTTGAAAGAGGGGAAATCCAAGAAGGCTCAATGCTTGGAGATGTTGTAATCTGTGCTAAGAGGGCCCAAGAACAGGCTGAAGACTTCGGACATTCCTATGAGAGAGAAATCATTTACCTAACAGTTCATTCAATTCTTCATCTTCTGGGCTTTGACCATGAAGAGGAAGAGGAAAAGCTGGAAATGAGGGGACTTGAGAAAAAGATTATGAAGGAGCTTGAGATTTTTAAATGAAAAAGCTTGATGATGAGAAAAAAACCAGATCTTTTTTGAGAAATAAATCTTTGATAGATACCTTTAACAATGCTATAAGCGGCCTAATTTCTGCGGTCAGGAGTGAAAGAAATATGAAGATTCACCTGACTGTCGCCAGCCTAGTCTGTGTATCAACCCTATTTTTGAGTTTTTCCAAAATAGAGCTTGCCATCTTGGCTGTCTGCATAGTGATGGTCTTTGTAGCCGAGTTTTTCAATACTGCAATAGAAGAAATTGTCGACTTACAGACCCAGGGAAGGTATTCTAAGCATGCAAAGAAGATAAAGGACATAGCTGCAGGAGCGGTTTTCATGACAGCTATAGGTTCTGTCTTAATTGGTTATTTAATAATGTATGACAAGATAAAGGGAATTTTCCTAGGACAGCCGCTTGCCATAAAGAGGGTCTTTGCATCAACTTCTCATCTTACCTTTATAGCAGTAAGTTTAGTATTGATTTTTGTAGTTTTACTAAAGTCGATATTTTTTAAAAAGCATACTACTCACCTGCAAGGGGGGACAGTGTCAGGACATTCAGCCTTGGCCTTTTGCCTAGCTACCATAGCAGCTATTCTAGCTAGAAATTTTGAAGTCAGTCTATTATCATTTTTCCTAGCTATTTTAGTAGGGGAGTCCAGGATTGAATCAAGGATTCATACATTTAGAGAAGTAATACTAGGAGCCGCTTTAGGAATATTTGTTGCCTTGGCTTTATTTTACAATTATTTATAGGGGGACTATGTTTAAATCAGGATTTATTACGGTAATAGGAAGGCCTAATGTTGGGAAATCAACTCTTCTTAACCAACTGATAGGTGAGAAGATTTCGATTATATCCGACAAGCCACAAACTACCAGAAACAAGATACATTTGGTACTGACCACAGATAAGATGCAATGTGTATTTATAGATACACCAGGTATCCAAATGCCTAAAAACAAGCTTGGAGACTACATGCTTAGCGCATCTCAAAGCACCTTAGAAGATGTAGATTTAATTCTATTTATGGTGGATACTAGTGAAGAAATAGGTAAGCTTGATAGCTATATCCTATCTAAGTTAAGAGAGATTGACACTCCAATAATCTTATTGATTAATAAGATTGACGAGCTTGAAAATCAAGATGCCTCAGACTTGGTAAAGACATATGAAGACTTTAATATGTTTGAAAAAATCATTCCTATATCTGCCAAGGAAAATATTAATTTGGAAATATTAACTGATAAGATTTATGACCTTTTAGAAGAAGGTCCTATGTACTATCCAGATGATATGATAACTGACCAACCAGAAAGAAATATCATATCAGAAATCGTTAGGGAAAAGGCTTTGAATAACTTGTTTGAAGAAATCCCTCATGGGATAGCTGTTGAAGTCATGAAGATTTCAAAAAGAGAGGATAAAGACCTTGTCGATGTCGAAGTAACCCTTTATGTTGAGCAAAATTCTCACAAGGGCATGGTAATAGGCAAGGGGGGGCAAATGCTTAAGAAAATTGGCTCTCAGGCTAGGATAGATATAGAAAGACTATTAGATACAAGGGTTAACCTTAATATTTGGGTTAAGGTAGCCAAGGATTGGAGAAAAAAAGATAGTAGGTTGAAGGACTTTGGTTACAACTAAGGAGATGACAGTTACCGCCATGGTAATTGGTCATGTTGACTACAAGGAGTCAAGTAAGATTATTCGACTTTTTTCAAGAGAACTTGGCATAATATCAGCCATAGCCAGAGGGGCAAAAAGGCCAAAAAGCAGGATGCAAAACCTAAGTTCCCTTTATTGCCTGGGGGAATTTTCCCTGCTTAGGAGGGATGACTTTTACTATATTAAAGAAGGAAGAGTCATAGACTTAAATGAGGGCCTAAGGGAAGATATTAGGTCGATTTACTGCGCCCAGCTCTGTGTGGACTTGATTGAAAAATCCCTTCTAGACCACCAGGTAAATAGGGACTTGTTCGATTTATTGGCTAAGACTGTCGGTTTGATACCTGTCAGTGAAAACAAACTTAGACTTATGTCTATGTTTGTCATAAAATATGTTTCTATGATAGGATATAAGCCGCAGCTAAAGACCTGCGTAGATTGCGGGAAAATGCCCAATCCCATGGGCTTTAGCATTAGCAAGGGCGGCATAATTTGCCTAGACCACCAAGGGTCGGCCATAGAGCTTAGCCCAAGGGACTACAATTACCTAATTTGGCTTTTATATAGCAAGTTAGACCAGGTTGATAAGATAGATATAGATAAAAATGATATAGATGAGAATAAGATATTTGCAATGTTGATTAATTTCGCTATTGAGCAGATAGGTATGAAGAGGCCAAGGGTTTTAGAAGCCTTTCAAAAATTCATAGTCGATTGACTTTATACGACTATTTTGATAGATTATTTAGGTATTTTACAGGGGGATAAAGATGTATTTTCAGGAAATGATAGAAAAATTAAAGACATATTGGGCCGATAAGGGAGCCATCATGCTTGAACCTTATGACATAGAAAAAGGTGCTGGAACTATGAATCCAAACACTTTTTTAAGAGCTCTTGGTCCAGAACCATGGAAGGTAGTTTATGTAGAGCCTTCAAGAAGACCAGCCGATGGCAGGTATGGGGACAACCCTAATAGACTTTACCAACACCACCAATTACAAATCATACTAAAGCCAACTCCAGATGATATCCAAGATATTTATCTTGAATCTTTGAAGGTAATTGGTATAGATCCTAGCATCCATGATATTAGGTTTGTAGAAGACAACTGGGAAGCGCCAACTCTAGGAGCCTGGGGTGTAGGTTGGGAAGTATGGCTAGACGGTATGGAAATTACACAATTTACATATTTCCAACAAGTGGGCGGTATAGCCTTAGAAGTTGAATCTGGAGAGATTACAATGGGGCTTGAAAGAATAGCCATGTATATTCAAAATGTAGATAGTGTATATGATATCCAATGGAATGAAAATATTAAATATGGCGAAATCTTTAAGAACGCAGAGTATGAAAATTCCGTTTACAGTTTCGACTTTGCAGACGTAGAAATGCTAGAAAAGCTTTTTGAAATGTACGAAAATGAAGCAAAAAGATGTATAGAAAAAGCCTTGGTAATTCCGGCATATGACTATGTCCTAAAGTGCTCACATACCTTTAACGTCCTAGATGCTAGAGGGGCCGTTTCAGTTTCAGAAAGAAATCACTATATACAAAGGGTAAGAAATTTAGCTAGAGAAGTTGCAAGCATTCACCTTGCTAAGAGAGAAGAATTAGGCTTTCCACTTTTGGAGGGAGACAATGAATAGATATTTGTTAGAAATTGGGGTTGAAGAATTCCCTGCTAAACATATTAAATCAACCCAAGAACAGATCAAGATGGGTTTTGAAAAATTATTAAAAGAAAACAAGTATGGCTTTGAAAAAATCACCATAAATTCTACACCTAGAAGGTTTGCTGTCCTAGTTGACGACATAAGGGCAAACCAAGAAGAAAGTAGCGAAAAGGTGAAGGGACCAGCTAAGAAGATAGCCCTTGATCAAGAGGGAAATCCGACCAAGGCCCTACAAGGCTTTATGAGAAGCAAGGGACTTGAATTTGAGGATGTATATTTTGAAGAAGTTAATGGTGTAGAATACGTTTTTGCAGACCTTAAACACGAGATTGAAGCTCTTGATAGCATTTTACAAAATGGAGTTCCTGAAATAATTAGGTCAATATCAAACCCAAGATCAATGAGATGGGGTGGCAAGAACATCAGGTTCTTAAGACCTATAAGATGGATTGTATCTTTACTAAATGACCAAGTTCTAAACTTTGACTTAGAAGGAATTAAGGTTAGCAATGTAACTAAGGGACACAGGACCCTAGGCCATAGCCAAATTGAAATTGACAAGATTGATAACTATGAAAGTTTACTAGAAGAAAACTTCGTAATAGTAGATGAAGAAAAAAGAAGAAATATCATCACAAAGGGCTTAAATAAATTGTCTAAGGGCAAGGGCGGAAACTACATTTCTGATGAAGACCTTTTAGATGAAGTTGTTAATATCAACGAATACCCTACACCATTTATAGGTAACTTTGATACAGAATACTTAAAGCTTCCAAAGGAAGTAATAGTTACACCTATGAAGGACCACCAAAGGTATTTTCCGATAGAAGATGACCAAAAAATCCTATTACCATACTTCATTTCTGTAAGAAATGGTGATGAAAAGGGAATTGAAAATGTAAGCAAGGGCAATGAAAAAGTTTTAGTTGCTAGACTTGAAGATGCTAAATTCTTTTATGATTTAGACGTTGAGAGACCTTTCCAAGAATATACCCAAGAACTTGAAAGCCTTGGCTACTACGATGGACTAGGCAATATGGCTCAAAAGTCAAAGAGGCTTGAAGCCCTAGTTAAGACTCTAGGGGAAGGTTTGGACATTTCTAATGATGTTATTGAAAATGCTCAAAGGGCTGCCCAATTATCTAAGGCTGACCTAGTTACTAAATTAGTTATTGAGTTTACTGAATTACAAGGTACTATGGGAAGAATCTACGCTCAAAATTCTGGTGAAAATAGGATCGTAGCCCAAGCTATTGAAGAACAATATATGCCTAGGTTTGCTGGCGATAGGCTTCCAGACAGCACTGCAGGAATCTTGCTTTCTCTAGCAGATAAGGTTGATACTATAGCAGGTCTTCACTCACTTGGTATCCAAGTGACAGGATCACAAGACCCATATGGCCAAAGAAGGGCTGCCCTAGGAATATTAAATATCTTGTTAGACAACAAGATGAAGCTTGATTTAAAGAAGATTTTCCAAGATTCACTATATAATTTTGTAGAAGACTTTGGACAAAACTTTGAATATGAAGAAGTTACAAATAATATTGTAAGCTTTATTTTAGCAAGACTTAGAAATAAGCTTTTAGATGATGGTCACAAGTACGACCTAGTTGATGCTGTAATCAACCAAGAAAAAGTAGATGTATATGAAATCTATGAAAAGCTTGTAGCCCTTGAAAAATTCATGAATGAAGAAGGGGCTGAAGATGCTATTACAAGATTTGTAAGGATGAAAAACATTTCTAAGTCCTACCAAGGTCAAGCTATAGATGAAACAGTATTTGAAGAAAATGATAGGGAAATTTTTGCCTTACTTGACAATTTGAAAGACACAGACTTTAACCAATTTAATCATTTTGAAGTCCTAGAAGAAATGAGTGAAATTTCTAAGTCTGTAGACAAGTACCTAGATAATACAATGATTAATGTAGATGATGAAAGCCTAAAAGAATCAAGAATTGCCCTAGTAAAGGAATTTTCTAAGAGAGTTGAAAATATATTTGACCCGACAATTATAGTGAGGAGTTAATATGCTAGATATAGTAATCGTTTCAGACTCGACAGGAGAAACTGCCAATAGCTTGTCTAACTCCATAATGGTTCAATTTCCAGGGATTGAATTTGAAAAAACAATCTATCCCTATGTGAATAACCTTGAAGAGCTAGATAGGGTTTTTGATTCAATAAAGGAAGGATCTTTACTAATAACCAGCGTGGTTATGCCAGAAATATCCCAAGCCTTGATTGAAAAGTCTAAAGAAAAAAATGTATACCTTGTAGATATCTTGGCTTCTTTAGCAGGTGCAATTGAGTATTTGACAGGTGTTAAGCCTAAAAACCTACCAGGACTTGGAAGAGGTACTAACAACGATTATTTCAATAAGATGGAAGCCATTGAGTTTGCACTTAGGTATGATGATGGTAAAAATCCGAAAGGATTTTTACTGTCAGATATTGTTTTAGTGGGGGTGTCTAGGACATCAAAGACACCACTTTCCATTTTCTTGGCCAATAAAAATTACAAGGTATCAAACCTACCTCTTTTGCCAGAAATAGACCTGCCAAAAGAGATATTTGAAGTCGATAAGAAAAAGATAATAGGCCTAATAATCGATGAAGAAAAGCTTAAAGAAATTAGAAATTCAAGGCTTAAGGTACTAGGTTTAGGAGAAGGGTCTATCTATGCTAAGGATGATAGGATCCACAAGGAACTAGAGTATGCTAGGTCAGTTTTTGAAAAATTGTCCTGCCATGTTATCGATGTTACAGGTTTGAGTATTGAGTCAATAGGGGCGGAAATAATTAAGTATATAGAATCTTAATAGGGGTGATAGAATGGGTTTTATCCCTGAAGACCAAATTAATAGACTGAAAGATTCCCTAGATATAGTTGATGTAATATCATCATATGTGGAATTGAAACCAGCAGGTGCAAGCCAAAAAGGTTTGTGCCCTTTTCATCATGAAAAAACTCCTTCTTTTATGGTAAATCCACAAAAAAACACTTTTCACTGCTTTGGCTGTGGGGAAGGTGGGGATGCCATATCCTTTATTATGAAAATTGAAAACCTAGACTATATCGGAGCTATAAAATTTTTAGCCGATAAGCAGGGTATAATATTGGAAGAAAATGAATATAACAAAAAAGACTACGAAGAGAAGGAAAGACTATATAAGATTAATTCGCTAGCAGCCAGGTTCTATCTTAGAAATATGTTACTTGAAACAAAGCCTCAGGAATACATACAAAAAAGAGGTTTAAACATAGGAATTGTAAATACATTTTTCCTGGGCTATGCAAAAGAAGATAATGGCCTTTACAAGTTTTTACTTGAACAAAAAGTCGACCCTGAGGACATGCTAAAGCTAGGTTTGATTGGCAAGAGCCAAAATGACGGAACCTACTATGATAAATTTAGGGACAGACTTATATTTCCTATCCTAAATAGCAAGCAAAAGGTTATCGGCTTTGGCGGAAGAACCATATCCGACCATAAGATTAAATACCTAAATTCCCCTGAAAACCCGATTTTTACAAAGGGCGACAACCTATACGGGGTAAATATTCTCCAAAAAAGGGTCAATAGGGAAAGAATAATCCTGGTAGAAGGCTATATGGATGTGATAGGTCTCTATAATTATGGGATAGACTATGCTACAGCTTCGCTTGGAACTGCCCTAACAGAAAACCAGGCCAAGCTTGTGAAAAGATATGGTAAAAAAGTTTATGTAGCCTATGATTCAGATACGGCAGGTATCAAGGCTGCCCTAAGGGCTATAGATATTTTCGCAAGGATTGATGTGGACCCACTAATAGTTCAATTTCCAGACTCTATGGATCCGGATGAATATGTGAAGGAATACGGGGTAGATAGCTTTAATAAATTGCTACTTTCAGCCAAGAATTCACTTGATTTTATTATGGACCTAGAGCTTGCCAAGGGTGGCAATAAGCTAGAAATAAGTGAAAGAATGATTAATTTCTTATGCACAATCGAGGGAAATGCTAAGAGAGAAATATATATACAAAAAGCTGCCAAGGCTATCGAGGTTTCTTTTGAAGCTTTGCTAGATGATGTTGAAAAAGCTTTTCAAGAAAAGACTAAAAGAGAAAATAATTACAATAAAAATTACAATAATAATTATAATAATAGAGAATTTAGACCCAATTATGGGTATGATAATAAACAGAAGCCATCGGATCCTCCAAGCCAAATCAGGGTCCCAGGTAAGGAAGAGATGAGGCTAAAGTTAGAAAAAGAGCTTATTTCAAAAGTCCTTATAAATAGGGCTTTTTACGATATGCTTGATGAAAAGATTAAAGACTTTGTAAGGTCGGATTTTTTGATTGACCTTTATGAGCTTATTACAAAATTCTATACAGGTGAAGGACAAATTAGCAAAGAAGCTATTTTTTCAAGTCCAGAGTTTGAAAGAGCAGGCCTTTTGGACCTAGTTAAGGCTCAAGAGCTCAACCATAGAGATGGTATAGAAAAGTCTGTGAGCGATGAATTAATAGACAGGATAGATATTTTTGTATTAGAAGAAAGACAGGAGCAGATTTTTAATTTGTTAAAGAAAGAATTGAGTAAAGAAGAAAAGATTGTATTAATTAAAGAGCTTGTAGATATAAAGAGTAGGCTAACGCAATAGGAGGTTGAGATGGATAGAGGATTATTAGAAACGGATGATTTGAGATCTTCGATAGTGGAAGAAGCTAAAAAGATAGCTTCAGACAATCATGGCATGATAAGAGTATCTCAGCTTGAATCTATAGATGGCTACTTATCTCTTGATGAAGAAGATATAGATATCGTTAAGAAGATGCTAGCTGATGATGATGTGGAAATCCTGAAGGATTCAGCTCAAGTTATTGAGATTGACGATATTGAGGCAGATGACCAAGAACTTGAATCCTTGGAAGACGATGAAGACAAGGATGATATTGAAGATGACGCCAAGGTAGAAGATATTTCTGACATCAAGGGAGCATTTGTGGATGACCCTGTAAAGATGTACCTAAAAGAAATTGGTAAGATAAAGCTATTAACTGCCGAAGAGGAAGTAATACTTGCCAAGGGCATGGAAGATGGAGAAATAGCTAGGAAAATTCTTAACAACCTAAGGACTAATGTAAAAGAAAGCATAGAAATTTATAAGTACTATAACTTTGGCTACCTAGCTAGTAAAATCTTAAACTGGCATGAAAAGCTAGTTTCAAATGAAAACCTAGATGATGACGAAATCCTTTTAGCTTCTTTCTATGACAAGTTCAACAAGGTATTTAACAAGATAGACACAGATGAAAAGAAGGTTGAAGTTGATAGAAAGCTAGAGATACTTGACCTTTTAAATAGGTTAATCTACAAGAGGGTAAGTGTTAAGAACCTAAGTGAAGAAAAGATTAAAGAACTTTCATTTGCTGTGGATGCCAACAGGTCAATCGTCTATAACATGCTTGAACTAGATGAAAAAAATGACATCCTAGACTATGAAGATGGCGAAAAGCACAATAAGCTTTACCAATATGTGATGGATAATTATGATGACCTTTCTAAGTCAATTATAAAGACCTTGGAAAAGTCAGATGATGTTAAATTAAAGCTTTCTGACCTATGTGATCAATTTGAAATCACACCGGTAAGCGAGAGTAAAAGTATTTCTATCGAAACAAAATACCATATTTTAGACCATTATTTAAGGGCTGATATTTTAATTAGAAATAAGCTTGACACTGAACAAAAGAAAATCTTATTTATCGAAGAAGAAAAATATACAACAATAGATAAGGCCAACCAAAGAATCTTGATGAAGGTAAATGGTGAGCTTGCTGATGATGAAGAAATCCTTACAGACAAGCAAATCGACCAATTGAAGGAGATTACAGACCTTGGAGAAATCTACAAAAAAGCCATAAAGGGCGAGGATTTCAGTGAAGATGACATCAAGGTATTAAAGAGTCAAGTAAGGTTTGGAAATAGGGCGAAAAGTAAGCTTGCAGAAACAAACCTAAGGCTGGTAGTTTCAATTGCTAAGCGTTATGTAGGAAGGGGCATGAGCTTTCTTGACTTGATTCAAGAAGGAAACCTTGGCCTAATGAAGGCTGTTGGAAAGTTTGACTACCAAAGGGGCTTTAAGTTTTCAACATACGCTACTTGGTGGATAAGACAGGCCATCACTAGGGCGATTGCAGACCAAGCAAGGACTATTAGGATTCCTGTTCACATGGTAGAAACAATCAATAAGCTTGTTAGGGTTCAAAGGCAGTTACTTCAAGAGCTAGGTAGGACACCTACGAATGAAGAAATAGCTGCGGAAATGAACATAGATGTTGAAAAGGTTAGGGAAGTAAGAAAGATTGCCCAAGAACCAGTTTCACTAGAAGCTCCAATTGGTGAAGAAGACGACAGCCACTTGGGAGACTTTATAGAAGATGAAAGGGCCTTGGCTCCAGATGATGCAGCCAACCAAGCTATGCTAAGAGAACAGCTAGAAGAAATTCTTTCTACCTTGTCAGATAGGGAAAAGAGGGTATTGGAACTAAGATTTGGCTTGATTGATGGAGTTCCAAAAACACTTGAAGACGTTGGTAAGGAATTTAACGTTACTAGAGAAAGAATTAGACAGATAGAAGCAAAGGCTATAAGAAAGCTTAGAAGACCTGGCAAGGGCGATAAGATAAAAGACTTCTTAGAAAGCTTCTAGTCTATGAAAATATTTTATGAACTTTATGGGGTGCTTAATTTATAGCACCCTTAAATTTTAGAGGTATATTATGAAAAAGAGAATAGATTTAATAGTAGACCTTGTAGATGAGGGGAAGGTTACTTGCGATATAGGGACTGACCACGGGATTACTGCTATAAAGATATGCCAGCTTAAAAATCCTAAGAAGATGATAGCCACTGACATAAGTGAAGAATCTCTAAAGAAACTTAGAAGTAAACAGGAAAGCAGGGATTATAAGATAATTAGTCTGGTTACGGATGGGATAAAAGAGCTTTCTCCTTATGAGCCTGAGATAATAATCATTTCTGGTATGGGGGGCTTTTTGATTTCAAAAATTATTAAGGAAGGACTTGATGTGGCTAAAAAGGCCCAAAAGTTAATCCTTCAGGCTAACAATTCCCTGGACCAACTTAGAAGGTTCTTGTTGATGAATAGCTTCGATATAGTGGATGAGAAGATTTGCCTTGAAGACGACATATTTTACGACATAATTGTGGCTACATATGTAGAAGGTCTAAGTAAGTCCTACGACAAGGATTATTATTATGAATATGGCTACCACCTTATTAAAAATAAGGAGGAATTATTAAAGGAAAAACTATTAAAAAATAGGGCCAACCTAGAAAATATAAAAGACCAAATCAAGGATATTGATAGCGATTCTTCAAGGACTAGGATTCAAGAGATAGACAAAGAATTAAAAGAAATACAAGAGGTACTTACATGCTTATAAGAGATTTTATAGACCTATTTGAAAGTGAAATCCCCCTAAGTCTACAAGATGACTGGGACAACTCCGGCTGGCAACTTGGGGACAAGGATAGTGACCTAAAAGGAATTCTACTATGTGTAGATGTTACAGAAGATGTCATCGACCAGGCTATAAGCCTAGGAGCTAACTTGATTGTAGCCCACCATCCCATATTATTTAGGCCGACTAAGTCCTTGGATATGGACTATTTTATTACGAGAAAACTGATTAAGGCGGCAAAAAACGATATTTGTATTTATGCCTGCCATACTCCAATAGATGTTCATAAAAATGGCTTAAATAGCTATGTCTTTAAGAAGATAGGCTTTAAGTCCCAAGATAAATTGATTTATACCTATGAGGACAATGGCTATGGGGATGTTTCAAGCTTTCCGACTAGGAAGGTCTGGGACCTTGCAGACCAAATAAAGGAAAGGCTGGACTTGGACCACCTTATTCTTTATGGAGATGAAGAAAAAGAAGTTGGAAAAGTTTGTCTAGTTACAGGCTCTGGAGCTAGTTTTTTACCAGAATGCCTAAGGCAGAAAGTTGAACTCTTAATAACAGCTGATGTCGGGCACCATGATGCCATGGATGCCCAAGAGCAGGGCATAATAGTTATGGACTTAGGCCACTACCAATCAGAGAGATTTTTCAATGAATTGCTACTTGAGAAAATAAACAAGATGGCTCCTGAGGTAAAAGTTTTTCTTCAGGAAGAAAGTGAAAAATATCTTAGGAAGATTTTTTAGAAATTGAAAGCATTATATTTATGTGCTAGAATACATGATGAGTAAGTCAGATAATCGCGTGAGATTCACGAGGAAAGTCCGTGCACCATACAGCAAGAATGCCAGATAACGTCTGGTGAAGGCGACTTCAAGGCTAGTGCAACAGAGATATAC
>CAYFNZ010000028.1:0-10249 GCA_964344625.1 uncultured Peptoniphilaceae bacterium
GAAGGGCCAGACATCGACTCGCATTTCACTTTGTTCGTGCTTGTCGTGTCGTGACGTAAAAACATCGCCTGCGATGTTTTTACTCCCATTCAATTGTTCCTGGAGGCTTTTGAGTGATATCATAGACTACTCTGGAGGCTCCGTCTACTTCGTTTATTATTCTTTCGCCTACTTTGAATAGGAATTCATATGGTAGGGGTTCTACTGTTGCAGTCATGGCATCTTCGGTGTTTACTGCACGAAGGGCAATGACGTTTTGGTAGGCTCTTTTGCCATTTTTTACGCCTACTGCTTTTACAGGTAGGATTGCTGCAAAGTATTGCCAGATTGAACGAGAAAGTCCTGCTTCTTCGATTGCTTGACGATATATGTAGTCTGCATCTTTAAGAATTCTAAGCTTTTCACGTGTGATTTCACCTAGGCAACGTACGCCAAGTCCTGGTCCTGGGAATGGTTGTCTATAGACCATTTTTTCAGGCATACCTAGGGCCATACCTAATTCACGAACTTCGTTTTTATATAGACCAGAAAGTGGTTCTACCAATTTTTTGAAGTCTACATCTTCAGGAAGACCACCTACATTGTGGTGAGACTTTACAAGTTCTGCTCCCTTACCAGATTCGATTATATCTGGATAAATGGTTCCTTGAGCTAGGAAGTCAACCTTGCCTAGAGCCTTTGATTCTTCTTCAAATACACGGATGAATTCTTCACCGATAATTTTTCTCTTTTGTTCTGGATCTTCAACTCCTTCAAGTTTTGTAAGGAATCTTTCAGATGCATCTACCATCTTTACATTTAAGTTAAGACCTTGGTAGATTTCCATTACTTCTTCAGGTTCATTTTTTCTCATCAAGCCATGGTCAACAAAGATGCAGTGTAGTTGATCTCCTATGGCTCTTTGAATTAATACCGCTGTTACGGATGAATCAACACCACCAGAAAGGGCTAATATTACTTTTTTATCACCTACTGTGTCCTTGATTGCTTTGATTAAAGTGTCTGAGTACTCGTTAATGTTTGCTGCTTTTTCAAAAGCACTTCTTTCAAATTCTTTTATCATAAACCCTCCTAATGAATTTAAAAAAGGAAGCATGCTGCTTCCTAATTTTCTTATTTAGTTTACTATTTATTAACTGCTTCTTTTAATGACTTACCAGCTTTGAATACAGGTGCATTTGATGCAGGGATTTGAATCTTTTCTTCAGGATTTCTTGGGTTTCTACCTTCTCTAGCTTTTCTTTCTCTAACTTCAAAAGTACCAAATCCAACTAATTGAACTTTTTCGCCGTCTACTAAGGCATCTTCAACAGATTCTAAGAATGCGTCTAAAGCTCTTGTAGAATCCGCTTTACTTAATCCACTTTTTTCTGCAATATTTGCAACTAATTCTGATTTATTCATAAATTCCTCCTATTAATTCAGTGCATTTAAACTGTAATTTTATTATAACATAAAAGCCCATGATTTCAAGACTTTGTGCCTATTCTTTGTCCTTTTCACCCTCTGAATTACCGTCTTTAGATTGTGGTTGTTGGTTATTTATCTCTTTTCCATTCTTGTCATAAAACTTAACATCTAGTTCTTTAATTTTACCGCTGATATATTCTTCTAGAGCTGTTGAGTTAGCAATTTCTGTTAATTGATCCTTATTTGCTTCAATACCAACTCCCTTATCATTTAGAAGAATAATGTGGTAACCAAATGAAGATTTAACTGGCTTTGAATACTTACCCTTTTCTAATTGTACAGCCCCTTGAACGTATAGTGGATCAATACTTGCTAAAGTAGTCTTACCTATTGAACCACCAGACATCTTAGCGGCTTCATCTTTAGAATACTTGTCTGATAGAGCCTTAAATTCTGCCCCACCTTCAAGTTCTTCATAAACCTTTTTAGCTTCGTCTTCAGTATCAACTAGGATATGACTTGTATCAATCCAGTCTATATTATTTTTGCTTTTTTCATATACTTCTTTTAATTTATCATCTGAAACAGGGTGAGTTTGACTAAACCACTTTGAATGTTCTGTACTATCAACATTGGCCTTGATATTTGCTTCAAAGGCTTCCCTTGTTGAGTTCATTAGGTCAAGATAGTCCTTAAAAGCTTCTTGTCCACCTATATTGTTGATAGCATCATCAATAGCCTTCTTGTAATCTTCAGCCTTTACTTCAACCTCGTTATCTTTTAAGTCCTTTTTAATGACATAGTCCCTTTCAAAAATATTAATAACTTGACCAGCTAATTGGATATTTAAAGCTTGAACTTGTGCGTAAAGGTCATATTGTTGATAAAAGTCCTTTTTTGATACCTTTTCATCATTTATGGATACAAATGGTTTACCTGATGTTCTCATGCCTGAAGCTTGTGAGCCACACGCTGACAATGCTAATGTAAGCGCCAATCCAGTAGCAACTAGTTTAATTTTTTTCATTATTATCTCCTTTAATCTTACTAATTACATCTAGCAAGCTTTTTGCTATTTGTAAAAAGTTTTTTTCTTTTTTGATGATTATCTTTTTTGTATCAGCTAAATCGAATCTTAAAAATCCTTTATATATTTTAGAAAGTTTTTCTATATCCTTTATGTCAAATACACGAAAATCATTATATCTAAATTCAAGCTCGTTTTCAACTTCAACCAGCTCATAAAAGCCGATTGCATCCATCTTTGCCTTAATCAAGGATAGGTCAAGCAGATTTAAGACTGACTTTGGTATGTCTCCAAACCTATCGATTAATTCTTCGACAATAGTTTGATAGCTCTTGTCATCATCGATATAGGTGATTTTCTTATAGGTATTTATCTTTTCACTTTCATCTTCTATATAATATGAAGGGATATAGGCATCGACATTGATATCAATCTTAGCTTGAGATACCTTCTTAGTTTCTACACCCTTAACCTTATCGATGGCTTCCTTAAGCATTTTAACATAAAGGTCATAACCTATAGCCTCTATATGGCCACTTTGACTTTCTCCAAGAAGGTTTCCTGCCCCTCTTAATTCCAAGTCCCTCATGGCAATCTTGTAACCAGAGCCCAACTCATTAAAGTCTTTTATGGCCTTTAACCTTTTTTCGGCAATCTCTGAAATCGCCTTATGCTTTTCAAAAGTAAAATATGCATAAGAGGTCCTATCTGACCTACCTATACGGCCCTTTAATTGATATAGCTGTGAAAGACCCATCATGTCCGCATTATATACTATGATTGTGTTTACATTTTGTATATCAATACCGGTTTCAATAATAGTTGTAGTTAATAAGACATCTATTTCATTTTTTAAAAACCTATCAAGGATAGAATCTATTTCTCTAGGACTCATTTGACCATGAGTAATTTCAATCCTAGCTTCCGGAACAAGTTCTTCCAGGTGGGCCTTCATGATATTTAAGCCCCTTACCCTATTGTAGACAAAATAAACCTGGCCATTTCTTGCAAGTTCCTTCAATATGGCAGTCCTAATTATTGCCGGTTCATATTCCATAACATAAGTGTTAATTGGCAGCCTATTCATAGGCGGTTCTTGGAGAAGACTCATCTCTCTGATTCCTGATAAGGACATCTGCAAGGTCCTAGGTATTGGCGTTGCCGACAAGGTCAAGACATCAATATTCTTAGACATCTCCTTGATTTTTTCTTTATGGCTTACACCAAATCTTTGTTCCTCATCCACTATCAAAAGACCTACATCCTTAAATTTAATGGAATCTGCCAACAGGGCATGGGTCCCAACAATAAAGTCTATCTCCCCAGACTTAAGCTTTCTTTTTATTTCAGCCTTTTGAGCTGGAGTCTTAAATCTTGAAAGAAAATCAATCCCTAAAGGGAAGTCCTTAAACCTATCTACCATATTTTTAAAATGCTGTTTAACTAGAATTGTCGTAGGTGCTAACATGACAACCTGCTTACCATCCATAACAGCCTTAAAGGCTGCCCTAAAGGCAACTTCGGTCTTTCCATAGCCAACATCCCCACACAAAAGTCTTTCCATCGGTCTATCAGATTCCATATCTTTTTTTATCTCTTCAATGGAAATCAGTTGGGAAGGAGTTTCCTCATACATGAAAGCATCTTCAAACTCCTTTTGCCAATGGGTATCCTTAGAATACTTAAATCCCTTAATCTTGGCCCTTTGAGCATACAATTCTACAAGGTTATCAGCTATTTCTTCAATAGCCTTTTTTGCCCTAGCTGTAGACTTGGTCCATTCAGCTGAATAAAGCTTTGATAATTTTGGCTCAGTATCACCGGAGCCTACATACTTAGATACCAAGGACATTTCAGTAGTAGGTATAAAAAGCTTATCCTTATCTCTATAAAGAATTTCTAGGTAATCTCTTTTGGATCCTTGGACCTCAATATTTTTTATCCCTATATATTTACCAACCCCGTAATTTTCATGAACTACATAGTCCCCTACTTCAAGGTCTGTATAGTTTATGAAATCCCTGGTGTTCATCAGCTTTTTAGAAGCCTTTGTTTTTTTTCTAGCCTTAGTAAATATGTCGTAATATGAAATAAATTCAAGCCTACTTAAGGGGTATTCAAATCCCTCTTCCAAGTAGTCATCAAGTAGGTAGACTCCTTCAAGATTTAAAAAATCCTTTATATCCCTTAAATTTATCTCTTCATCTTGCAATTGTTTTTTTAAGTTTTCAAGCCTATCCTTGCCATCCGTAAAGATAAATATTATATATTTTTCCTTAAGCTTTGCCCTCAATGAAGAAATAAAATCCGGCCACCTAGACTGGTACTTCTCCATCTCTACAGCTCTTAATTCCATCTTTTTATCAAAAAATACAGATTTTAAATGCCTTGACACCTGGCTTAGATTTACCTTTTGGAATTCACCTAGGCTCTTAAACATCTCCTTGTCTTTGAAATATGATTGGGAATGTTTTGATAGGACAAAACCAGTCTCAAGTCCAAACTTATATTGTTCAAACAAAAAGTTTTCAACATCCTTATAGGCTTCGATAATCCTTGCCATGTCAAAACTTAAGACAATAGTGTCTTTAGGAAGATAGTCCCAAATTCCTACAAGCTTTTCATTCCCATAAGGTAGGATGACTTCCGGGTTTATGGCATTGTTCCCATGGTTGAGCCTATCTATGATTACATCAAAGTTTACCCTAGCCTTGTCATAAACTTCTTGGCCATAAATTTTCTTAGTCTTTTCAAGGTCCTCATTAATAGCTAAAATCATGTCGTCTTTTATAGAAAAGTCAACATGGTATTCGCTACTAGGAAAGATGCTTATAGACTCAATATTTTCTATTGAAAGTTGAGTATTGACATCAAAGGTTCTCATGGAGTCTATCTCATCTCCAAAAAGCTCAATCCTAGTCGGGTACTCATCTGATACTTGAAAAATATCAATGATATCTCCTCTTATGGAAAATTCCCCCTTGGCTTGGACTATCTGGCTTCTCTCATAGCCCATATCGGTAAGATTTTTAGCCATTTGAATAGGGTCTATTTCTGTGTCCATATCAATATCTATGATTTTTGATTCAAAGATCCTTTTTTCTTGAAACTTATTCATCAAGGCCTGAGGATAGGTAATTATGATAAAGTCCTCCCTGCTGATTATAGCCTTAAGGGCCCTTAAGCGGTGCATCTTATTGTCATAGTCATAGTTTAATTCTCTTTGAAAACTTAATTCCAACTCTGGGAAGAAAAATACCCTATCTGGAGAGTAGTTTTTTACGCTCTCATAAATTTTTCTTGCCTGCTTATCTCCTTCAAGCACGACAAAAACAGGTCTTTTCTGTCTTGACATAAGAGTCAGCAAGAAATGGCCTGTAGCTTGTAATGTAAGTCCGCTTACATCTATATTTAATTTTTGGTCTATGGAGTCTAAGACTTCATCGTAGACCCTTAGTTTCGAAATAATTTCTAAATCCATATTATTCAAATTTGATAGAATTTGTGTGATTCATAGCATAATCTAAACCAGCTTCGATTATGTCTAGAACTGAATCAGCTGCCAAATCTATTTCTTTTTCTATAATCTCTGTCTCATCGCTAGTAAATCTTCCAAGAACGAAATCAGCAAGGTCCATGTAGGAAGGTTTCTTACCTACTGCAATCTTAATCCTTGAAAAATCTCCATGCCCTAGCATTTGTATAATCGACTTCATTCCATTGTGGGTTCCAGCAGAGCCTTTTTTCTTTATCCTAACTGTCCCAAAGTCAATGTCAATGTCATCAACTAATACTATGAGCCTATCATTTTCAATGTTGTAATACTTGTAAAAAGCCTGAACTGACTCCCCTGAATTATTCATATAGGTTTGAGGCTTTAATAATATTACTTTTTCTCCCTTGTAAGTTCCTTGACCAAATTGGCCCTTAAACTTAAGCTTGCTAACATCAATATCAAGCTTTTCAGCTATCTTATCGATAGCTGAAAAGCCAACATTGTGCCTTGACTTCTCATATCTTTTGCCTGGGTTACCAAGCCCTACAATTAAATACATTAGTTATTAAATAATCCACTTACTGATTGTTTAGTATTTATTCTTCTAATAGCTTCAGAAATTAATTTGTGAACGCTCATTACTTTAATCTTTGGAGATTTCTTAGAGTCATCAAGGTGGATTGTATCAGTTACAACACATTCCTTAACTCTTGAGTTTTCTATTCTTTCGATAGCATTTCTTGAGAATAGGCCGTGAGTTGCACAGATGTAAACATCCTTTGCACCTTGTTCAACTAGAGCATCTGCAGCATTAGTAATAGTTCCAGCTGTATCTATCATGTCATCGATAATGATACAATTTTTACCCTTTACCTCACCAATTATATTCATAACTTCAGATTCATTTGGTCTAGGTCTATTTTTTTCAATTATTGCTATTGGAGTGTGTAATAGGTCAGCTAACTTTCTTGCCCTTGTTACCCCCCCTAAGTCTGGAGATACTACGACAAATTCTCCATTAGCAGCTTCTACCTTGTCTCTAAAATATTGTGCAAGTATTGGTCCTGCTGCAAAGTGATCCAATGGAACATCAAAATATCCTTGAATTTGAGCAGCGTGTAAGTCAATAGCTATAACCCTATTTGCACCTGCAGCTTCTATTAAGTCTGCAACCAATTTAGCTGTAATTGGTTCTCTACCTCTATTTTTTCTGTCTTGTCTAGCATAACCATAATATGGTACTACAAAATTAATAGTATGAGCTGAGGCCCTCTTTAGAGCATCAATAACTATCAAAGCTTCCATTAAATGTTCATTAACAGGTTTTGATGTTGATTGAATAAAGTAAACATCCTTACCTCTTACTGTTTCTTCAACCCTTACTCCTATTTCACCATCTGCAAATTGACTTATGGTAAGTTGACCCAATTCAACTCCTAGGTCCTTACAAATCGCTTGAGCTAGTTCTGGATTGCTAGAGCCAGCAAAAACCTTAATATTTGTTAAACCACTTTGTGCTTCCATTATTCCTCCAATTAATTTTTAGCGTTCTTTTCCTTTATTTCTTGCTCTTTTATCTTATCCCTTAGTCTCTTTCTTGCCACATAGCCTTCTATTTCTCTTCTTTCAGCTCTTTCAACCATCAAAACGCCTTCTTTGACATCTTTTGTAACAGTCGAGCCTGCTGCGATATAGCCATCTTTTTCAATCCTAACAGGGGCAACTAGGTTGACATTCGAACCTAAAAAGGCACCATCTCCAACAACTGCCTTATGTTTGAATTTGCCATCATAGTTTGCAAAAATTACCCCGCAACTAACATTAATGTCCTTACCAAGCTCAGCATCTCCTATATAGGCAAGATGTCCGGCTTTAGTACCTTCGCCCACAACAGAATTCTTGACTTCGACAAAGTTTCCGATGTGGACGTGTTTTTTAAGATGGGCATTTGGCCTTAATCTGGCATATGGACCAATATTAGTATAATCTTCAATCTCTGATTTTTCAACAAATGAAGTGAAAACTTCGACATTATTGTGAATAATTGAATCTTCTATCTTAGAATTAAAACCGATAAAGCAATTTTCCCCTATTACGGTCTTTCCTAAAATTCTTACTCCTGATTCAATTCTTGTGCCTTGGCCAATTTTGACCCCTTTTTCTATAGTTACAGTATCTGGATTTTCAATGAAGATATTTTGCTCCATATATTCTTTATTTATTGACTTTCTCAAGTAAGAATCAGCCCTTGACAAGTCCTCATATGACCTAGCCAATAAAAGCTTATTTCCAGACTTTGAATTTATCCTTTTAACTTCTTTTAGAGAATCTTTCAAATTAGATAAGTATTCCTTACAGCTAAAAGTTTCTTCTTTTATTGAGTCTAAGAAAATGCCCCCCTTAATACCATAGATAGCTGCACTGGAGTCTTCTTCAAATACCATGTCATGGTCATCTAACTTATCATAAAGTTTATTAATGTGTTTAGCCTTTACTAAAGGCATATTAGCATTAAAGAATACTAGTAAGTCCTCTTCGTTTATATATTTATTTACAACTTTTTCTTCAATTACTTCAACGTATTGCCTATCAATTTCTACTTCCATACCTAGCTTATCACTTATGATATAAACTTGGTCAACACCTGCTTCTTTACTTGAAAGAATTGGATATTCTATAACTGGTTTATTTACAAGCTTAGTATAGAAAGAAAAATCTTGTCCCTCATCTGTAAATAAAAAAACTTTTTTCATAACGCCTCCATTTCAAACTAATTATATAATGAATTAAAATATTAGTAAAATTAACTTATTATTAATTTAAGCCCATATTGTGGTATACTTCTTTTGTAGAAAAGGAGTAGATATGTTCATTTTTAATTTAAATGCTAAAGATTACAAAAAAATACATTTTATAGGCATAGGCGGAGTCAGTATGAGTGGGATTGCCCTATTGCTTAAAAAACAAGGCTATGAAATTTCAGGATCTGATAGGAATGAATCAAAGTACTTAAAGCACCTTTATGAAAATGATATAAAAATTTATATCGGACAAGAGGCTTCAAACATCTCTGACCAAGACATTTTTGTCTATACAGATGCCATACTTCCAGACAACGAAGAACTTATAGCGGCTAAAAAAACAGGCAAGCCAGTAGTAACAAGAGGGGAATTTCTTGGAGCCCTAATGAGAAACTACAAGAGGTCCATAGCTATTTCTGGCTCTCATGGAAAGTCAACCTCAACATCCATGCTTTCAAAAATCTTGGTAGATGCCAAGGCTGATGCTTCTATCCTTTTAGGAGGAATGCTTGATGAAATCGATGGAAATGTCCTAGTTGGTAAAAGCGATATCTTATTGACAGAAGCATGCGAATTTAAGGGAAATATCCTTTATTACTATCCAGCAACTGTCATCATCCTTAATATAGATGAAGACCACCTAGACTACTACAAGGACCTAAATCATATTGTAGAAACTTTTATTGGCTACATGAAAAACCTAGATGAAAATTCAAAGGCTATCATCAATATCGATGACCCAAATACCCACAGGTTGTTAGACCATGTCAAGGGTCAAGTAATAACTTTTGGTCAGTCCAAGGATGCAGACTATATAATTGACAACCTAAGCTTTAACGAAGACGGCTTCCCTAGGTTTGACCTAATTCACGGTGAAGAAGTCATGCCTTTAAGCCTAGATATCTTAGGAGACTATAACATTTACAATGCTGCTGCATCTGCAATTGCCGCCCTTGAAAATGGCATTGATTTTGCTACTATCCAAGAATCTCTTGCCTCCTACCATTCTCTTCATAGAAGACTAGAAACAGTAGGCTTTCACAATGGAGCTGAGGTTATGACCGACTATGGCCACCACCCTGTTGAGATTAAAAACACTCTTAACTCTTTAAAAAAGAAGAAACATAATAAGATAATTTCTGTTTTTCAACCTCACACATATTCAAGAACAAAAGCCCTACTAGACGATTTTTCACAAGCCTTCTACGATGCTGATGAAGTCGTGGTTACTGAAATTTTTGCAGCAAGGGAAAAGTTTGACCCTAGTATCAAATCAGAAGACCTTGTAAAAAAACTTATACAAAATGGGGTAAATGCTATTTACCTACAAACCTTTGACGAAGCTAGTAACTACTTGAAAAAAAGACTAAAACCAGGAAACATCTGCATCACAACCGGATGTGGAAACCCTGATGTCTTAGCAGAAATGATTGCAGACAACGAATAAATTAAATCAAAAAACTAAGGTCCTAGAAACAATTTCCGGGACCTTAATTTTTTGCACAACATTTATAT